>WFTX01000177.1 GCA_015485235.1 Nitrospirota bacterium
AGTCAGGTCAGCACCGAAACCCACTGTCCTCTTGCCGGTTCTCTTCTCTATTATCTCATCAAGCCCAACAAAGGCGCCCCCGCAGATAAAGAGGACGTTGGTGGTGTCCACCTGGATGTACTCCTGCTGGGGGTGTTTCCTTCCGCCCTGAGGGGGGATATTGGCTACAGTTCCCTCGATGATCTTCAGCAGCGCCTGCTGGACCCCCTCACCGGATACATCCCTGGTGATTGAGGGGCTGTCTGCCTTTCTTCCTATCTTGTCGATTTCATCTATGTAGATGATACCCCTCTGGGCCTTCTGGACGTCGTAGTTTGCAGCCTGAAGGAGCTTCAGTATTATGTTCTCCACATCCTCTCCCACATAACCTGCCTCCGTGAGGGTTGTGGCGTCGGCGATCGTGAAGGGTACGTCCAGAATCCTGGCGAGGGTCTGGGCAAGAAGGGTCTTGCCCGTACCTGTGGGGCCTATCAGGAGGATATTGCTCTTCTGTATCTCCACATCCGTCTTGAGATTGCTGTAGATCCTCTTGTAGTGGTTATGCACAGCTACGGAGAGTATCTTCTTTGCCTGTTCCTGACCAATAACGAACTCGTTCAGAGACTGGTGTATCTCCACAGGGGTAGGAAGCTCAAGGTGCCCCTTCCCCTCCTGGGCGGTCTCCATCTCCTCGGCCAGTATCTCGTTACAGAGTCCCACACACTCGTCACATATATAAACGGATGGGCCTGCAATCAGCTTCTTTACCTCCACCTGTGTCTTGCCGCAGAAGGAACAGTGGAGTTTATCTTCAGTCTTTTTTGCCATTTCTAACCTCTTTCAAGTTTTCAGTATTTACCAGACCGTTCCAAAAGGCCGGTCTGATAGATTTATCAATCCTTCTTGGTTGAATATATCACATCATCAACGATTCCGTAATCCTTTGCCTCCTCGGCAGACATGAAAAAATCCCTTTCAGTATCGGCCTGAACCTTCTCAAAGGGCTGCCCAGTATGGTTTGCAAGGATACTGTTCAGGTTTTCCTTCATCTTGAGGATCTCCTTTGCATGGATCTCCACGTCTGTTGCCTGGCCGTGGAACCCGCCCATGGGCTGATGTATCATCACCCGCGAATGGGGCAGGGCAAACCTTTTCCCCTTTGTGCCGGCGGCCAGAAGGAGAGCGCCCATGCTTGCTGCCTGCCCGAGACAGTATGTTGCTATGTCGGGCTTTACATACTGCATGGTGTCATATATGGCAAGACCTGCCGATACTATACCTCCTGGAGAGTTTACATAGATGTGGATATCCTTCTCAGGGTCCTCGGTCTGGAGGAAAAGGAGCTGGGCGATTACCACGTTTGCAAGGTGATCATCAATGGGGGTGCCTATGAAGATTATCCTGTCCTTCAGAAGCCTGGAGTATATGTCGTAGGCCCGTTCGGTCCGGCCTGTCTGTTCAATCACGATCGGTATCAAGCTCATTATTCTTCTCCTTTCGGGTCTGTCACGGATTCTTTGGTCTCTTCCTTTTCAGCCTTTACCTTTTTAGCCTTCTCAAGCAGGAGGTCTATCGTCTTTTCCCTGATGAGGTTTTCCTTGAACCCGTAAAGGGCGTTCTCATCGGGGAGGTACATCTTTATGAAGTCATCAGGTGACATGTAGAACTTCTGTGAAAGCTCAAGGATCTTTGTCCTCAACTCTTCGTCAGAGACCTGGACATTCTCCTTTTCGGCAATTATGTCGAGAATCAGGTTGGTCTTTACGCTCTTCATAGCCCTCTCACGGATCTCATCTGCCTTTTCCTCAATATTTATATCAGGGTTCTTTCTTTTCTCCTCGTTTTCTATCATGGATATCTCGTTATTGACGAGTCCTTCCGGCAGGTCAATCTCGTGAGATTCGAGCAACTTTGAGAGTATCTCGCCCTTCTGACGGTTTTCGAGTATTTCCTCCTTTGCCTTGAGTATGGATTCCCTTACCTGCTCCCGGAGTTTCTCAACGTCCTCAAAGCCGAGGTCCCTGGCGAACTCGTCGTTGATCTCGGCCTCACTGAGCCTTTTTGTCTCTTTTATGGTTCCTTCAAGGGTGAGGGTCTTGCCCTGGAGTTTTTCATTCATGTAGTCCTCAGGGAATGTTGCCGTCACCTTGAATGCCTCACCTGCCTTCTTGCCGGTGAGTTCGTCAGATATCTCCTGGGGGATTATGTCCGTCCCTATCTTGATAAACTGATCCTTTACCTCCTGATCTTCTTCAACGATCCTGTAGTCAACAACCACAAGATCGTCCTGCCGGATCGGATCATCGGTCTTTTCGTATGTCGACTTTTCTGCTTTCAGCCTTTCGAGGGTGTTCTCCACCTCTTCTTCTGTTACCTCGATCTCTTCATCCGTGACGGTCAGACCCTCGTATTCAAGGTCAGGGATCTCAGGCCTTATCTCAACAGTAAAGGTCATACGGAAGGGCGTGTTTCTCTTGAAGTCGTAATCTTCAAAGACCGGAGGTGAAACAGGTGTCACCTTCTCTTCCTGTATCGCCTTGAAGTAATACTCAGGGATCACCCTTTCGAGGACTTCGGTCTCGACCTCTTTCCCGAATTTCCGGTTAAGGATGGAAAGGGGTGCCTTGCCCGGCCTGAAGCCGGGGATTCTGGCGGTTCGTCCGTATTGACGGAGCTTTTCCGTGATCCTTGACTCAATAAGATCCGCCGGTATCTCAACGGTAAACCGTTTTTTTGTAGGATTGATATCTTCTACTGTCTTCTGCATTTAGCCTCCAGGGGGTTATTGTATTTGGATTCAGACCAGGATGTATCTGAATATGCATAGTAAATGCAACTGAATTTCCGGTTTCCAAAAGTATACTTATAAAATAACCTATTTTGACAGGAGGGGGCAAGTCCGGCAGGGCTGTAATAATGCAGAATCCAAGACACTGAGTGAGAGAGACACACAGAAACAGAGGGTCAGATTTTGATTTCCACAAGCACAGGGGCATGGTCTGAAGGCCTCTTCAGGAGACGGGGCCTGAGGTCTATCCATGCCCTCTT
Organism: Nitrospirota bacterium; assembly: GCA_015485235.1. Lineage (GTDB taxonomy): Bacteria > Nitrospirota > Thermodesulfovibrionia > Thermodesulfovibrionales > JdFR-85 > WFTX01. Next base: position 3,028 of record WFTX01000177.1, read on the forward strand.
CGAGATATCCGCCACGGGCCGGGTCCCCCATATGTGGTCTATCCGCCAGCCCATCTTTCTTTTGACGGCATTTCTGATGGTGTAGTCAAAAAAGGTGTACTCATCCCTTCCCCTGTTATGGAGCCTGAAGAGGTCTGTGAAACCCCACTTCCTGAAGCGGTCCAGGATGGCATGTTCATCGGGATGGAACCCTACGCTCCCGGCAAAGACTTCCGGCGCATATACGTCTTCAGGTGAAGGGGCGATGTTGAAGTCCCCTGCCCATACAAGGGGCGTGTCGGGGCTGAAGGCGGAATCAAAAAAGGCGTAGAGGCTCTGGAGAAAGTCCAGCTTGTAGCGAAACTTCCCGGAAAGGGGATGCACCCCCTGGGGCACATAAGTGTTCACAATGTGTATCCCGCCGATCCTTGCACGGATGAGCCGGGTCTCCTCTGAGCCGTCTTCCCATTGAGGAGGCCGGTTTCGGTTTTGGTGACGGCTCAGGATCGCAACGCCGTTGTATGCCTTTTCACCCCGGAAGATAACCTCATAACCAGAGGCCTGGATCTCCAGTTCAGGAAAGCCACTGTCCACTACCTTTGTCTCCTGAAGGCAGACCAAATCGGGCCTTGCATCCTGAAGCCATTCAAGGAGGATGGGCATTCTTGCCCGGATTGAGTTGAGATTGAAACTGGCGATTATCATGGGTGATAGATTACACCAGATAAGTCAGGACAGACAACCCTGGTAACATGAGGTGTATAATAGAATTATGAACTACATTGGTTGCAGTGGATTCATGTATGAGCACTGGAAGGGGGTCTTTTATCCTGACTCGCTCTCAAAGGGGAAGTGGTTTTCCCACTATATGACGAGGTTTAATACTGTGGAGTTGAATGTCACATTTTACAGGCTTCCCAGAGAGGAGACATTCAGAAAATGGTACGGTGTAACGCCCCGGGACTTTGTCTTTTCGCTTAAGGGAAGCCGGTACATAACCCATGTCAGAAGGCTGGCCGATGTGGCTGATGCAGTAACCCGGTTCTTCCAGAGCGCCTCCCATCTCAGGGAAAAACTCCATGTTATACTCTGGCAGTTCCCGCCACAGTTTGCTCTTGACACCGGGCGGCTTGAGAAATTTATACGGCTGCTCCGCCCCTTCGGGAAAAGGAATGTCTTTGAATTCAGGAACGAGTCCTGGCTTCAGCCCGATGTTGAAGAGATGCTGAGGGACAACGGATTCGGCTACTGCATGGCAGACTGGCCGGAATTCCTGCAGGACCTTCCGGTAACTGCCGACTACATCTACATCAGAAGGCACGGCAGTTCGGGAAAATACAATACGTGCTATACAGACGAGGAACTTGAAGGGGATGCAGTAAAGATAAGGGCTTATTCAGAAGAAGGGGTGAAGGACGTCTATGTCTTCTTTAATAATGACTGCCGTGGATATGCACCGAAGAATGCAGGAAGACTGAAAATGCTCCTTGAGGGCTGACTGTGCCGGGCACGAAAACACCATAATCTGTTAATTTAGTATATGTACTTTTTACCCATATCGCTCGCACTGTTCATATTCTTCATACTTCTCATCCCGGTCATGATAGTGATGGCCCCTGCTGTGGCCTTTGCCAAACTCGGACTTAACCCCCTTTGTGGTTACGCCTTTTTCATCCTCTGCCTGATAGGAAGCGGAATAAACATCCCCGTCCACAGGAGGCAGATCAACTATACAATATCCGTTGATGAGTTGACAGTGATGTTCCACAGGTTCATGGGGATCAGGCTTCCCGCCTACGGGGAGCAGGTGATAGCCGTAAACCTTGGAGGGGCCATTCTGCCGATAGCGCTCAGTCTTTATCTCGTCGGGTTCGTTCCGCTTCCCCTTGTGCTCTCGGCAACACTGATAACCACCACAGCCGCTTATCTTCTGAGCAAGCCTGTCAGGGGTGTCGGTGTTGTAATGCCAGCCTTTGTACCGCCACTGATTGCAGCCCTGACTGCAATGATACTCTCCCGCGAGTATGCCCCCCAGATAGCCTATATATCAGGCGTAATGGGTACGCTCATAGGGGCCGACCTTCTCAGGATTCCCCAGTTGAAGAGGCTCGAAGCACCCTTTCTGAGTATCGGGGGTGCAGGGGTCTTCGACGGGATATATCTGGTCGGGCTGATCTCCGTGCTTCTGGCATGAAGGATTTAATAAAGATGTTGCATAAACTAAGAAGGCTGAGGTCAAGGTTTGAGGTTTGAGGATAAGAATAAAGCGTGTAGCGTATAGCGGGTAGAATGACCAATGACCAGTAACCTGTCTCTTATACAC
>WFTX01000178.1 GCA_015485235.1 Nitrospirota bacterium
AGAAGGTAAAGGGCAACTGATACTGGCCGAGGTCATAAAGAAGAAGCCACCGGCTTAAGCCGGTGGCTTCTTCTTTATGACCTCGGCCAGTATCAGTTGCCCTTTACCTTCTTTTTCCCAGACCTTCTGGACTCTTAATACATCCTCAGGATATTTTTTGTCCACTCCTTTTACAAATACCTTCTGACGATATCGACGTGTTTAAACAATGTGGTACTCCGTGTGATATACACTATGGCTCCCCTTCCCATATATCACTCCTGCATTATGTTGTTTCTCCCTTTACTCATTAACATTGTTTGGCCGACCTATCCATCACCAGACTGGAGTCTGGTGGTTTTTCGGCATACTAAACTCCGTCTTTTCTGTTATAATATCTTCTATTTCCAATGCCAAAACCTTAGATTAGAAGGAGAATAATGTCCAGAGATTACAAGGATACGCTGAATCTGCCCAGGACCGCCTTTCCCATGAAGGCGAACCTCTCCCGGAAGGAGCCGGAGTTTCTCAGGTTCTGGGAGGAAAGGGAGATATACCGGAAAATACAGGAGAAAAACTGTAACAAACCGGCCTTCATACTCCATGACGGCCCTCCCTACGCAAACGGCCACATCCACATGGGCCACGCACTGAACAAGGTCCTGAAGGACATAATCGTCAAATACAGGAGCATGAAGGGCTTCTACTCCCCCTATGTGCCTGGCTGGGACTGTCATGGACTTCCCATCGAACTTCAGGTGGACAAGAAACTTGGAAAGAAGAAGCACGAAACCCCCGTTACCGAGAAGCGCAAGCTCTGCAGGGAATACGCTCAGAGGTTTGTAGGCATTCAGCGGGATGAGTTCAGGAGGCTTGGCGTCTTTGGTGACTGGGAGCGGCCCTATCTTACGATGGCCTATGAATACGAGGCCGCCATAGCCCGGGAGTTCATCCGTTTCATAAAGAACGGCGCTGTCTACAAGGGGAAAAAGCCTGTCCACTGGTGTCCCTCCTGTGTGACAGCCCTTGCCGAGGCAGAGGTGGAGTATGCCGAGAAGGTCTCTCCCTCTGTGTTTGTCCGCTTCAGGGTTTCCGATAATGAGGCAAGGAAACTCCTGAGTTCAGGGGACAAACCCCTGTATTTCCTGATCTGGACCACCACCCCCTGGACGCTGCCTGCAAACCTTGCCCTTGCGGTTCATCCTGATGTGAGCTATTCCGTGGTGGAGAAGGATGGAGAACGGTTCATTGTGGCCTCAGACCTTATTGAAAACCTCGCTGAGAAGATCGGCCTTGAAGGTGAGGTGATCACGGAGTTCAAAGGGGCTGACCTTGAGGGGATGAAGGCCCTCCATCCCTTCATAGAGAGGGAGTCCAGGGTGATAACCGGTGAGTTTGTCACCACCGACGAGGGCACAGGGATAGTGCACATCGCCCCTGGCCACGGTGAGGACGACTATCTGGCAGGACTCAAATACGGCCTTGAGATATACGCGCCCGTAGATGACTACGGAAAATTCACCACAGAGGATGGAGGCCTGAGAGGGCAGTTCGTCTTCAAGGCAAACGAGACCATAATCAGGATTCTTGAGGAAAAGAAGGCCCTCATGGGGGCCTCGGAGATAACCCATTCCTACCCCCACTGCTGGCGGTGCAAAAAGCCGGTGATCTTCAGGGCAACAGAACAGTGGTTCATCTCCGTTGACCACAATGACCTCAGGCGCTCATGCCTTGAGGAGATTGAGCGGGTAGAGTGGATACCCCGCTGGGGAAGGGAACGGATCAGGGGAATGGTTGAGCGGAGACCGGACTGGTGTGTCTCCAGGCAGAGGGCCTGGGGAGTACCCATAACTGTGCTCAACTGCAGTAAGTGCGGTGACTTCGTAAAGGACGAGGCCTTTTTTGAGCGTGTCATAAAGCTCTTCTCAGAGAAGGGCTCTGATGCCTGGTTTGAGGCAGGCGTGGAGGAGCTGCTTCCCGAAGGCTACCAGTGCCCCTCCTGTGGTTCCGGTGAGTTTCAGAAGGAGACAGACATACTTGATGTCTGGTTTGACTCAGGCGTAAGCCACGCTGCCGTGCTTGAGTCGGATGAAAGGCTCAGGTGGCCTGCTGAGATGTACCTTGAGGGAAGCGACCAACACAGGGGATGGTTCCAGAGTTCCCTTATCGCCTCAGTAGGCACGAGGGGAAGGGCCCCTTACGACATAGTGCTTACCCACGGCTTTGTGGTTGACGGCCAGGGAAGAAAGATGTCCAAGTCAGTGGGGAATGTAATCTCCCCTGAGGACATCATAAAACAGAATGGTGCCGAGATACTCAGGATCTGGGTTTCTGCTGAGGACTACCGTAACGATGTGAGGCTCTCAAAGGAGATACTCAAGCGGCTCGTTGAGGCGTACAGAAAGATCAGAAACACCTGTAGATTCATACTGGGTAATATCAGTGATTTTGACTTTGAGGACTATTCCTCTAACCTTACGGAACTGGACCGGTGGGCGATGTCCAGACTCCAGAGACTTGTGAAAAAGGTGACAACGGGGTATGAAAAATTTGACTTTCACGATGTCTTCCACTCAATCCACAACTTCTGCGTTGTAGACATGAGTTCCTTCTACCTTGACATCCTGAAGGACAGGCTCTATACCTCTGCCCCATCAGCAAGGGAGAGGCGTGCAGCCCAGTGGTCGATGCTCAGGATCCTTGAGACCATGACAGGGCTGATGGCACCGGTACTCTCCTTCATGGCTGAGGAGGTCTGGCAGCACCTGCCAGGAGAAAGGGAGGAGAGTGTCTTTCTTTCCGACTTTCCAGAGGTGGATGAGAGGTTTGACGATCCCGAGCTTGAAAAACGGTGGGCCGGCCTGATTGAGATCAGAGACGTGGTAAACAAGGCTATTGAGATCAAGAGGGCGGAAAAGGTAATTGGAAACTCCCTTGAGGCAAAGGTTACTGTTTATGCTGACAAGGAGTACGGGGCATTGTTGAGGAAGTACGAGTCCTTTCTTCCCACCCTCTTCATCGTCTCCCAGGCTTCCATTGGAGAGGTCGATAAAACACCGGAAGGTGTTTACAGGGACGAAGATGGAAGGGAGATCGCCGTCCTGGTAGAGCATGCCGACGGGTCAAAGTGTCAGCGGTGCTGGAACTGGGCGGATACGGTGGGCACCCTTACTGATGCCCCTGATATCTGCCAGAGATGCCACGAAGTCCTTGAGGCTGGTGGGGCTTGATGGGAGGCCTCTCCCTGTCCTTAAGAAAGGGTGCCTTCCTGATAATCACGATTCTTACCATTGCGGCTGACCAGATTACCAAGGCCCTGATCCTGGAACATATCCGTTACTATGAATCCATCCGGGTACTGCCCTTCTTCCAGATAGTGAATGTACAGAACACAGGGGCTGCCTTCGGACTCTTCCGGTCGCTGGGCAATACTTTTTTCGTTGTCCTAACAGTGCTTGCTGTTGTATTCATCCTGTATCTCATGTTGAAGGACGATGGTGACTCCCTTTCCCTCTCCTTCATACTTGGCGGTGCTGTGGGCAACCTGATCGACCGGCTCAGGCTGGGGTATGTGGTTGACTTTCTGGACTTCCATATCGGAGAGCATCACTGGCCTGCATTCAATCTTGCCGACTCCGCCCTTACCATTGGAATCGGGCTCTTGTTTCTGAGGATGCTTTTATCCGGACGGGAAAGGACAAAGATCTCTTAACCGAACAGTTGCATAAATTCTCCCAATAGGCAGGGGTGGTCTGCCCTCACCCCTGCCTGTTCAGTTCTCCAGGGGTATGCTCAGGACTTTCTCAAAAGTTTCGGTTCATCCCTTACAGATTTATAACTCATTCCACTTTATGTTAGAATGTATTTTGTGCCCTCTCTCGGCTAAGTCGTCAGCCCAGTCTCTACAGCTTCTGGTAGAATATTGTCAATCTTACGGACACCGAATTAAAGAGATCGCACCAAGAGGTGGTATATCACAGGAGGAGCAGATGAAAAAATTTCTTCTCATCTTTTTCATAACTTCCTTTATTCCGGCCCATCTGGCCTTTTCTTCCGAAAGAGAAACTGAAATGACTGCCCTGGCGTCATTCGAATCTGTTGTTGAGCACTTTACCGCTTTTTTCAAGAAATCTCCTTTGTTGCTGACCAAGATCTCCCCACCCCGCTTTCCTCAGAAAAAAGCTTACAACATCGCACGGTTTACCTTTAGAAGCATTACCTATGATATTCTTAAAACGTCTTCCATTGTAACACCTTTTGCCGGCTATATAGATATCCTGACCGATGTTTCAGATAATAAACCCTGTGGTGACGTAAAATTTGACGGAAAGACACCGGATGGATGGTCAAGACTTGAAAATGCCATCAGAAATGCAGATAACAAGGCATGTTATGTTTCACGGACAAATAAGATCGGTCCAATCGGCCACCGGTTCAATTTTCTCTATCGGATCAGAGAAGGCACGTGGGTACTAAAAGATATCACATATGTTGACGGGAATATCAATGGACGGTTCATGGCATTGCTTGGTGTTTCCTCTCCATGGTTTCCCGCAATAAACGAACCCGCGGCAAAGTCTTTTAACAAGGGCTGGATATATCTGTTTACAAACCCATAGGGTCTGGCCCCCCGGTTTAAAGACCCGGGGGGCACAAATATTCTCACCATTCAAGAGTTATCCCGCCTTTTACAGCGGTCCCACCGCCATGGAAGGGGATACTTGCACCTAAATTGAAACCTAAATTATCACTCACCCTGAGGGCTAATGCTGCACCGACTGCTGTTTCGTTGTCATAGCTGCCCATCTCCATGCCGAACGCCACTGTTTTGCCAGGTCGTGGAAAAGTTATGGAAGGTATGGCAAGAGCAGAGGCTATACCCCGGGCCGCGTACTTTTCTACCCTGGCAACTGCTGCGTTAAGTTGGAGAAGATTAACAGCATCAGTTCCATATAGAGCAGCCTGCACATTTGTTATGCGTCTCTCCATTCCCGGTGCCCCTACTGAAACAGTATTTTCCCGGTCTGCTACTGAGCCGCTGCCGATGGCAACGCTGTTTCTCGCAACAACAACGGCATTATTTCCAAACGCTACACTGTTTGAGGCACCAGCATAGCTGCCGTTACCAATGGCAACACTGTAATCAGCTTCCGCAACGGCATCATCTCCAACTGCTGTAGTGTGCATACCCAGGGCTTTTGCACCGCCACCAACCGCAACAGAAGACTGTGCAATACTCCCTGCACCAATTGCAACAGAATTCATACTCACCGCATTCGCATTCTGTCCAATCCCG
>WFTX01000179.1 GCA_015485235.1 Nitrospirota bacterium
ACCAACGAGATAGACCAGATCAACGAAATAAACGAAATTAACTTAGAACGTTGAACGTCGAACGTATTTCATCAACGAAACAGACCAAACAGACCAGACCAACGAGATCAACGAGATAATCCAGACCAACGAGTCTCAGAAGGAGTGGGAACTCTTCATCAGGAGGCCCACGCCGAGGTAGGTAAAGAGGACCACTCCGTAGCCCGCAACCCCGAAGATGGCGGCCCTCCTCCCCTTCCACTTCCCGATATACCTCAGGTGCAGGTAAAGGGTGTAGTGCAGCCAAAGCAGGGTTGTCCAGAGTTCCTTCGGGGTCCAGAGCCAGTACCTGCCCCAGGCATAGAAGGCCCAGATCCCGCCTGCTATCATGGAGAGGGAAAAGAGGAGGTATCCTATCAGGAGCGCCCTGTACTGGAGTGCCTCTGCACCGGCCTGCCCGCTCCGGAGGTACAGGACACCCAGAACCGCTCCTGTCCCGAAGAGTCCGTAGGAGAAGAAGGAGAGGACCACGTGAAACTCGAACCAGTACGTCCTGAGGACCTGGGGCAACGGGGCGTCCATCCTCCCGGAGAGGACCCCCAGGATGGTGAATATCATCGCCAGCACGGCCACGGGAGGCATGAGCCGCCTCTCAGCCCTCAGGAAGGGAAGGCTGAAGATCCCCGTTGAGAAGGCAAGAAAGACGAGGGTATCATGAAGTCCCACCAGGGGAAGCCTTCCCAGGTCCATCCCCCTCATTATCAGATACCCTCCTTCAAGGATGAGGGCAGCATAAAAGAGGGGCCTCCAGAAGATACTGAACAGGAAAAGGGGTATGGCGAAAAAGATTATCACGGAAATATCTTCCCGGGGTTCAGTATATTCTTCGGGTCAAAGAGCCTCTTTATCCCCCGCATCATATCCATGGCCGTCTGCCCGATCTCCATCGTAATATAGTCTGCCTTGGTAAGGCCCACCCCGTGCTCACCAGAGATCGTTCCCCCCCGCCGGAGGGTCTCCTCAAAGATCTCCTTCACCAGCGCAAGTCCCCGGGAGTAGTTCTCCCGGTCGTCCTCGTTCACCATGATGTTCACGTGGATATTACCGTCCCCGGCATGGCCGAAATTGATTATGGGGATACCGCTCTTTTCCGAAAGGTCCTCAAGGAACCTGAGCATCCCCGCCATCTCGGTCCGGGGAACCACTATGTCCTCGTTTATCTTTGTAGGGGAGATCCTGTTTATGGCAGGCGAGACAGCCCTCCTGCTTTCCCAGAGCCGCTCTCGTGCCTGTATATCCTCTGCCATCCTCACATCAGCCCCTCCCTCCTCGCAGATCCGGAGCACCTTCTCAGCCTGCCGCCTTACATCAGCGGAGTTTCCGTCAAGTTCAATTATGAGAAGGGCCGTATCAGTGGAAAGACCCGAAGGCCTGAACTCCTCCACCGCCTGGACCGCATACCTGTCCATCAGTTCCAGGGCCCGCGGGATTATCCCTGAAGTAATTATATCCGAGACTACCCTCCCGGCATCGGAAAGGTCGTGAAATGTTGCAAGGAGGGTGACCAGGCTCTCCGGCTCCGGCAGGAACCTCAGCCGGATCTTCGTTATGGTGGCAAGGGTCCCTTCCGAGCCCACGAGGAGTCTCGTGAGGTCATATCCCACAACCCCCTTCGGTGTCCTCACTCCTGTCGTGAGGACCCTCCCGTCGGGAAGCACCGCTTCAAGGCCCAGGACGTAGTCCCTTGTAACGCCGTATTTCAGGGCCCTCGGCCCCCCGGCGTTCTCGGCCACATTCCCCCCGAGGGTGCAGAAGTTCATGCTCGCAGGGTCTGGTGGATAGAAATACCCTTCAAGGCCGAGTTCCTTCTGTATGTAACCGTTTATCACTCCGGGTTCCACAAGCATGGTCAGGTTCTCCCGGTCGATTTCCAGGACCCGTCTCATCCTCTCAAAACTGATCACCATGGCACCCTTCTCAGGGACCGACCCGCCGGTCATGCCTGTCCCCGCACCACGGGGTATGATCGGGATACCCTCCTCACCGGCGTACTTTGAGATGGCCACCACGTCGTCGGTGCTTTCAGGCCAGAGGACCGCACCGGGGAGACGGTCTATCCTTGAGGCATCAAATCCGTAACAGACGAGGTCTTCAGGCTCGGTGCTTATCTGATGCCCGCTGAGTATCTCTCTAAGTCCCTTCATCGGCAAGACTCTTTATCAATTCCTCCAGGGTCTCCTTCGTCCGCTCATCCATGGGGAGAAACTGGACCGCCACTGCATACACGGGCATGATATCCCCCCCTGCCTTCCTCGTCCTCACCAGCACGGCCCTCACGACCCTGGCATTGAGGTTCAGTTTTCCCCTGGTGTGGTTTATGGATATCATGCACCTCGACCCGGGGTTGAACCGTCGCGTACTCTCAAAGAGGGCACCGCCCAGGCTTATGTCCTTCACATCAATCTCAGTTGCAAGGACGACATGGCCCTCCACTTCGCCCCGGACCGTTACCCTTCTGTGTTTTCTCATTTCCATGAAGTGGTGTATTGGTTACTGGTTACTGGTTATTGGTTACTGGTTATTGGTTATTTCTCGCGTTCCACCTTTCTCGCCCTTTCATAAACCAAACCAACGAAATCAACGAGATGAACCAGATAAACCAGATCAACGAAATAAACTCCCCTCATGCGAACTCCAGCGAGAGGACCTTGGAGACACCGGGCTCCTCCATGGTAATCCCGTAGAGATAATCGGCTCCCTCCATCGTAATCCTGTTATGGGTAATAACTATGAACTGGATATTCCTGGCAAGGTCCCTGAGCATCTCCCTGAACCTTACGGTATTTGATTCGTCAAGGGGGGCATCGGCCTCATCCAGGATGCAGAGGGGCGAGGGTTTCAGCAGAAAGCCTGCAAAGAGAAGCGAGACAGCGGCAAGGGCCTTTTCACCGCCGGAGAGGAGGTTCAGGTTCTGGAGCCTCTTGCCGGGAGGCTGGGCAACGATCTCTATCCCGGACTCCAGGATGTTCTTCTCATCAGTCAGCCTCAGCTCTGCCGAGCCACCACCGAAGAGCGTGGTGAAGACCTCCCTGAACTTCTCGTTGAGTCCCTCAAAGGCATCGCGGAGGAGTTTCCTTGTGGTCCTGTTTATCCTTGAGATAGCCTCTTCCAGCTCCTCTATGGAACTAACTATATCCTGGTGCTGCCTGCTCAGGAACTCGTACCGCTCGGAGAGCTCCCTGTGCTCATCAAGGGCCGCCAGGTTCACCGGACCCATCGATTCCAGTTTCTCCCTGAGCTGCCGGACCTTTTCCCTTTCCTCCCCGGGAACAAGACCCTCCAGGGGGATCTCCTCAGAGGAGACATCCACCCCGTACTTCTCGATGATATCTTCAACGAGCCGTGCCGTCTTCATCTCAAGCTCAGTCAATCCGATCTCCCGGGCATGTATATCCTCGCTCAGCCGGTTCAGTTCCTCCCGGACCTTCCCGATCGAGGCCTCCTCGGCAAGGAGTTCCTCCTGTTCAGTCCTGATAACCTCCCTCTTGCCGGAGATGCCCTGCCGGAGGCTCTGGGCCGCCCGGGCTGCTTCCCCGAGTTTCTCCCCGGTCTCCCGGAGCTCTTCCCTCTTTTTCTCTATCTCCGTCTTCTTTCTCTCAATGGCCTCACCGGAGGCAATGACCCTTCTCTTCATCTGGCCGATGGCGTTCCTTATTCCTTCTGTCTCCCTTTCAATGGACCGGAGCCTCTCCGTATCTCCCTGGAGCTCTATCTTCATCTGGTTAAGGGCATCCGTCTTCTGGGTTATCTCATCCCTCAGTTCCTCCACCCTGTTCTGGAGGAGATCGAGTTCATCCTCCATCCCCTCCCGTTCCGCCATTGCTCTGGAAAGTTCCTCTTCCTTGGCCCTCTTCGCCTCCTCAACTCCGGAGAGCTCCTGTTCAGCCCCTGCTCTGTCAAGACCGAGCATCTCGGCCTTTCTCAGGAACCGGGCCTCCTCATCCCTCAATCCCCTGAGGGTTATCTCCATGCCGGAGATCTCCTTTTCAAGGCTGACTATCCCGGCCTCCACCTCACTGAGGGACCTTCTGGTCTCCTCCACGGCCTCTTCAGCCCGTGATATCTCTTCATCTATCTCTCCAAGCCTGGCCTTCTTCTCCCGGAGAAGGCCCTCCAGTTCCCTTATCTCCCGTCTGACCCTGAGTATGCTCGAACCACTTCCGCAGAGGAGCACACCACGCCGCTGGAGCAACTCACCATCCCTGGTCACCAGACTGACCCCGCCGGGTACTGTCCCCCGCTCCATCATGGCATGGGCCGTCTCCAGGTCCTCAACCATCAGGAAACGGGCAAGGAGTTTTTTCACAAGGGGACTGAAACGGTTCTCATTGCCCACCACCCCGGAGAGCAATACCCCCTCTGCCGGCATCCCGTCAAAGTCATCCCCTCCAGGGACCTCAAGGTCATCTACAGAGAGAACGGCCGTCCGGGGAAGCCCCTTTTCCTTCACGACCCTGGCAGCCTCAATGAGGTCCCTCCGGGACCTGACCAGATGGCCCATGATCTTGTCGGCAAGGGCGGCTTCCACCGCCCTCTCATACTCCTCCGGTACCTCCACAACGGCTGAAAGGGCTGTCAGGAGTTCAACACCCTTTCTCTTCAGTTCATCCTCGTCCATCTCCCCCCTGAGCATCTCGGTCAGTGACGCCACCCGGGCACCGACCGATGCGATCTCCTCACGGAGGGAGTTCTTCTCTGTTGTTAATGCCTTTATCCTGTCAAGGCCTGCCTGGAGTTCCTCATTCAGCCTCTCCCGCTCCTCATACCTCTTCTGGAACGCCCGGCGTTTCTCCTCTATCTCCGCCTCCTGCCCCTTGATCTCGGCCCCAAGCTCGGCAGCCCGCCTCCGGGCCTCCTCGATCTCCCTGCCCACCCGGTCAATCCGCCGCCGGAGGTCTTCCTTCTGGAGTTCAAGCCTGTTCAGGTCATTCCTTATAAGGCCGAGCCTGTCCGTAAGGGAGAAGAGTTCCTTCCGTGCCTCATCCAGCTCCTCTTCCCGCGTCTGGAGCGCTTCCCTGTCTTCCAGGAGTTCATCCTCCCTGCTCCGGAGAACGCCCCTTGCGGCCTCAACCTTCTCCTTTACCAGTGCCTCGTCCGCTTTGAGCTTCCTGAGGGTCCCCTCCCTTCTCTGCTGTTCCTCCTCAAGTTCCCTGATCTGCCTCTCCAGGAGCTCTATCTCAGCCTCCATATGCTCTATATCCCGCCTGCACAGGGCCTCCCGCTGCTCAAGGGACCTCAGTCCGGCCTCCTTCTCCTCAAGGGCCTTCACCTCTGCCTCTATGGACTTCTCCTCCTCTATGAGCCTGATCCTTCTCTGCTGGACAGTGTTCTCCCTCTCCGTTATCTCCCTCCTCAGCAGGGCCTCCCTCTCCTTGAGCCCTGAAAGCTCCCTTCTGAGCTCCGAGGTCTTCCTGCTCATCTCGAGGTACTCATGCCTTGAGAGCCTGAGTTCGGCCTCCCTGAGCAGGTTGGAAGACTCCCTGTATCTTTCAGCCTTCTTTGCCTGGCGGTTCAGGGAGTTCATCTGTCTCTTCACCTCCGAGAGGATATCCCCTATCCGCTGGAGGTTCAGCCTGGAGGACTGGAGCTTGTTCTCTGCCTCGGCCCTCCTGACCTTGTACTTCATTATCCCGGCCACCTCTTCAATCAGGAACCTTCTCTCCTCGGGTTTTGCATTTATGATCTCACCTATCCTTCCCTGCTCGAGGATGGAGTAGCTCCTCATCTCCAGACCCGTATCCAGGAAGATCTCCCTGATATCCCTTAGCCTGCAGGGTTGCCGGTTTATCAGGTATTCACTCTCCCCCGACCGGTAGAGCCGCCTGGTAACCACGACCGTATTGCTGCCGGAACCACCGTTTCCCTCCTCGGGAAAGGAGATATGGAGGTTCACCTCAGCCATCCCCCGGGGTTTTCTTGACTGGGAACCGCTGAATATCACCTCATCCATCCTGTTTCCCCTGAGCATCTTTGCGGACTGCTCCCCCAGGACCCATCTGAAGGCATCCACTATATTGCTCTTGCCGCAGCCGTTGGGCCCTACAATACAGGTTATCCCCGGATGGAGGGTGAATGTCGTCTTTTCACAAAAGGATTTGAAGCCGGTGAGCTCGATCTTGTCAATCTTCATCTCCCTATGATTATACTCTCCCCCCTCTGCAGGTGGCAAGATTTTTTTGATGCAGGAGTTCCCCCAATTTTTATCATACCCGGGCAGAGCACTTAATCAGTTCCTTATCACAAAACCTGCCTGATCATGATATTGATCCCCTGTGTCTGCTCTGGCGCTTATTGTATGTACTCTATCGTCTGTCAGGATTTCTGTGTGCAAAA
>WFTX01000180.1 GCA_015485235.1 Nitrospirota bacterium
ACTTATACATCCTTACTTCTGCTTATTTCTCAATTTGTTGCTTCACTCTGCCTCTTATTTCTAGGGGAACTCCTGATAAGGGCTGAGATTTCAGCAGAGACATATGGAGTCTGCCTGCTTTTTTATCCTCTCGGCCTTCTTCTCAGAGAGGGATAGCAGTTTCATTATCTCTTCAATACTCATCCTGGTCAGATCAAGGAGGAGAATAATCCCGTTGTTTATGAGTCTGTCTGCAAGCCCCTTCTCAATGCCGGAAAGCACGGTCACGGGGTACTGCCTCCTGGACTCTATCATCTTCTCAAGCCCGCCGTCCGGCGGATATTTCCAGCCGATGGCGGTATAGCCGGAACATTCGGCATACCGGATGGCATCGGAAGAGAGTCTCGTATTCGTCACAAGCCATCCGGCGAATTTCGCATCAGGGTATTTCTCACTGATTACCGGTTCGAGATCCCTGAAGCGGGAGTGGACATAGAGGGCATCCTTTGAGTTCGTTGCCTTCCCGGGGGTATTGTGATACTTGCATTCTACCACACAGACCTCATTCTCGTTCCTTGCAAAGACATCCACCTCATGGGATATGCACCTCCCCCTGATGATGGTTCCCACCTCCACCTGATAGCCCTGGCTCTCGACAACCTTGGCGAAGTATTTTTCAAAGGGATAGCCCGTAGGGCCCAGCTTGAAGAGGGCGTTCTTCAGCGAGTATCTGAGCCCGGAGGGATGATGAAGGCGCCTGAGGTGCTTCATGGCGGTCCGGTAGATCCTGCTGGTCTTCATGTAAGGCTTGATATCGGGAAGGACCATCTTCACTATATCCCCGGCAAGCGCCTCATCAGCGCCTGCCCGGATCAGCGACCTCCTGAGCTTCTCCGGATCAAACCTCTCCGTCTCACCCGATGCCTTTGTGATGATTATATCACTCATCAGATAAATATACCAGATTGGGAGTCCTGTTTCCCAATGATTGACCTGGCCGGACAGGAGGGGTATAATATGCAGGAGATGTTCAGCAGGAATCCAGAGAAGGAAGAATACCCGGAGATTCCCTCCAACAGGGGGGATGACCTCCATAATATCGAGGTTGTCGATCAGGCTGACCTCATCCTCTTCATGGCCGGCAACCAGTTCATGGTTATGGATGACCTTATACGGGCATTTCAGAAGAAACATCCCGAGGTGGAGAGGATCTTTTATGAAACGCTCCCTCCCGGGCTTGAACTCCGGCAGATACTTGCAGGAGGAGCCCTTTTCAGGGGCCGGGTGATAACCGGGAGGCCCGATGTCTATACATCCGTAACAACAGAGACCATGGAGGAACTCAGGGAGAGGGGGCTTGTTGAGGACTTCCATGTTTACCTCCACAACAGGATTGTACTGATGGTGCCTGAAGGGAATCCTGGAAGGATAGGGGGAGTGCAGGACCTTGGGAGGGATGAGATCCGGATATCCCAGCCCGGTGCGATGGAGGATATTACAAGGTACATCCTGATGATGTATGAACAGGCCGGGGGAAAGAAACTGGTAAAGAGGATAATGGAGGAAAAAAGGGCTGAGGGGACGACCATTCTCACAATTGTTCATCACAGGGAGACCCCACTCAGGCTCAGGAAGGGGACCGTTGATGTCGGGCCTGTCTGGGCCACCGAGTATGTCCACGCCCGGAGCATGGGGCTTCCTGTTGAAAAGGTGGAACCCGGCGAAGGACTGGATCAGAGGGATAAGGTGAATTACTGTGTCGCCGCGATGAAGGATGCCCCCAACAGAGCGAACGCCAGGAAGTTCGTTGACTTTCTGCTCTCTGACGAGGCCCAGGGGATTTACAGCCAGTACGGGTTTGTGACGGTCTCCTGAAAGACATCTTCAGGCAACTTAAGATTCATTACATGTTGCATAAGAGATAGGTGTTGGCCGGGGGTGCGCTCTGAATTTTTCATTATAAAGCTCCGGTCGTGTCTGAGTAGAGGAACTCTGTTATGGACGGAGCCTTAATAGTCCTGATCAGTTGTAAAAAGGGTTTTCGAGTAGAGAAGAGCGGACTGTTTCCGCCGGGCCGACACAGGAAAGCGCTTTCAAGAATGATCAGGTTTTGATAATGAAAAATTCAGAGCGCACCCCCGGGGATCTAAACAGGGTGAGAAGGCTCCGTGAGGGCATTCAGTCGTATCGACCACCCACTGCCTTCGAGGGACAACTTATGCAACTGTAAGGTACAGAAGCTCCTGCATTGAGAGCATAAATTTATGCATCTGTAAGGTTTATATGATACAGATCATTTACTTCCCGGAGGGAGTTTAGTAAAATAAGACAATAAGAGTATCCGGACAATCAGGGTGTAGAAGACTGGACAATCAGTTTTCGCCGGATCGTTTGGAACATACAAAGGAGGTCAAAAGATGCTTGACAGGACAAAGGTTCAGGAAGTGATCAATAAGATCAGACCGGCACTTCAGCGTGACGGCGGTGATGTGGAGCTCGTTGAGATTACCGAAGACAATGTGGTGAAGGTCAAACTCGTAGGGGCCTGCGGTCACTGCCCGATGTCCATCATGACATTGAAGGGCGGGATAGAGGCAACGCTGAAACAGGATATCCCTGAGGTGAAGGCAGTAGAGGCCGTTTAACCGTTTCCGATAATCCAGCGAGACCGGTTTCAATCTCAAAGAGGGGGCCATGCCCCCTTTTTCAAAGGGTTACATCACCAAGCCATCTCAGGTAATCAGGGGAACCCGCGAGGATCGGAAGGGCTATGATCTCGGGGACACTGTAGGGATGCATCTCCTGTATTCTCTTTTTGAGGGGCTCAAATAAATCCTTTTTGGTCTTTATCACCATCAATACTTCCCTGTCGTCCTCAATCTTTCCTTCCCAGCTGTAGATTGAGCGGATATCTCTGATGATATTCACGCAGGCGGCAAACCGTTCCTCCACGAGGGTTTCGGCCATCTTTGCCGCCCCGTCTTCGTCGGGTGCTGTAACCAGAACGACTATGAAATCCATATAACCATTCCTTTGCCTTGGTCGTTAGTGTTTGAAAAGCCTCTGACCGGTGAAGACCATGGTGACATCCGCCTCGTTACAGGCCTCGATCACCTCGAAATCCCGCTCCGAACCGCCGGGCTGGACAATACCCTTCACGCCTTCCTTTATCCCCACATCAACACCGTCACGGAAGGGGAAGAAGGCATCAGAGACCATGATGGAGCCAATGAGTCCGCCCCTTGCCTCCCTTGTCTCCTGGTCAATCTCATCAAGGGGGGCCCTGTCCCGTTTCCCCTGCTCCACTTCAAGTTCAAACTGCTTGTAGGGGATACCGTGGCGCCTGAAACAGAGGGCATCGGCATACTTTGTGTATGCCTTGAAGACGGCGATGTCAGCCACACCCACACGGTCCTGCTCACCCGTTCCTATGCCCACAGTTACACCGTTCTTGACATATATAACGGAATTGGATGTAATCCCCTGTTCCACATGCCAGCCGAATATCATATCAGCATATTCATCATCTGAGGGCATCCTGTTGATGGAGTATTCCTTCCCCTTGTAAACGGTCTTTGCCGGCTGGAAATCCTCCTTTGACCTTATCCGGTTGATCTGGGACTGCTGGATGATCAACCCTCCATCCATAAGTGCCTTGAACTCAATGACCGGCAGGTCCATATATCTCCGGAGTTCCTGTATCCCGGGGATCCTCACGATCCGGAGGTTTTTCCTTTTTCCGAGTATTTCGACCACACCCTCTTCGTAATCCGGGGCTGCCACCACCTCAAGGTAGTTCTGGCTCACCAGTTCAGCCGTATCCCTGTCCATGGTCCGGTTCACAGCGAGGCAGCCGCCAAAGGCGGCTATCCTGTCTGCCATGTTGGCCCTGTCGTATGCCTCTGCAAGGCTGTCTCCGTAAGCCACTCCGCTTGGGTTGTTGTGTTTCATGATGGCAGCGGCAGGCCTTTCAGAGAGGAACTTCAGTATGTTCAGGGCGTTGTCAATATCAGTAAGATTGGTCTTCCCCGGATGCTTTCCAGCCTGGAGCATCTCTTCCTCGGTTATGCTGCTCACAAGGCCGTTACCCGGAGAGATAAACTCACAGCCGCCAAGGACAAGATTCCCGTTCACCAGCTCATAAAGGGCGGCAGGCTGGTCAGGGTTTTCACCGTACCGGAGCCCTCTCTCCACCAGTTCCCCCGATGAGAGGTCCTTTATCTGCCAGCGCCGTTTCCTGTAAAGGAGTTTCTGGCCGCCGAAATCAATGGTCATCTCTTCGGGGAAGGGGTCTTCCACAATCGTTTTGTACATCTTCTTCAGCTCACTCATCTTAACCTCCGGTTCTGGGTAATGATCAGGTATCTATTATCTTACTAACAGGCCGTTGGAGTCAATAAAACCCAAAAAGTACACTTACGAAGCGCACTTTTTGGTGATCTCGGTGATGAGGCTTTCCATCTCACGGACCTCCTTCACCTTGCCCCGTTTCCTGTAGCCTCCAAGGAGTATGTTAGCCTTTCTTATCAGGACTTCCTGCAACCTTTGCCGGAGCTGGGGAGACCGCTCCGCCAGCCAGGCATCATGGAGGCTTCTTACCCTGAAACGGTCCATGGCAGGGTATCTCCTGGAGAGCTGATCAGGATGCCCTCCGTATTTGACCACTGAATTGTCGGGGACGAGCCCCACCAGGTGTTCCCGGGTGATTCTTATCCAGAGGTCATAGTCCTCACAGACAGGCAGGTCCTCCCGGAAGCCGCCGTATTTCTCGAAGAGGGACTTTTTCAGCATCACCGATGAGGGAGATATCAGGCAGAGGTTCAGGGACCTTTCCCAGATCCAGCCCTCTTCCTTCTGATGATGCTTGCAGGGGTTTACCCTTCTGCCGTGCCGGATCCATATCTCCCCGGACTGGATTATCTCAAAGAAGGGGTTTCTTTCAAGGTATTCCACCTGTTTCCTGAGTTTGTCCTCCTTCCAGAGGTCGTCAGAGTCAAGAAAGGCGACCCACCGGCCGGAGGCAGCCGCCACCCCCATGTTCCTTGCACGGGAAGGCCCGTGATTCCCTCCGGTCTGGAGGAGGGTGATCCTGCTTCCGTATCTCTTCAGGACCGAGGGGGTCTGGTCAGTTGAGCCGTCGTCCACCACTATCACTTCAAGGGGCTTCAGGCTCTGGGAGAGGACCGAATCTACAGCCTTCATTACCGGTTCAGGCCGGTTATGAACAGGTATTATGACGGAGATATCACCTCCGTCGGGTCTCTGGTCAAGAAAGCCGAAGAGGTCCCTCACAGCCTGCCTGAGCAACGGGAGGGCTTCACGGTACTCCTTTTTTGCAGAGGGGCCGGCCGAGTCAGTAATGAACTTGAGAGTACGGAAGGGGATACCCCTTTCCCTGAAGACCTCTGCCTGATAGTATGCCTCCATATCGCAGGCAAGCCCTTCAGTAAGAGAACCGTCAGTCACAGGACGGGGCATGCTCACCAGTTCCCTCAGGGTTATCATACCTTCAGGTTCCGGGACCGGGAGGGGATGGAAGTTTTGTATTTTTGCCCCTTCAGGCGTTCTGAGAAACTCCGGGGTTATCCACCTCCCCCTCAGTCTGGAATCCCCGGAAAGACCGCATGTCCCGATGTTCAGGACAGAGAGGGGGCTCAGGTGATCGGAGATCCATTCGGCGGCCTTCAGGGATGCATCCGGCCCGGGGCCCGTGATAATAATGAGGATATCCTTTTCAGTTCTTTTCAGTCCCGAGAGCATGCCTGCCTCGAGTCCCCTGATCCGCACCACGGGAAGCCCCTTCAGGCGGAACCATTCCCTGTCTATCTCATCCTCAAGGGCAACAGTGATTACCAGTCTGAACCTTTTCATGACAATTGTATTATTTTGGTATAGTTGGTATATTGGTGTATTAGTGTACTGGTATCAATGTAACCAACGCAGAACCCCGAACGTCGAAGGCCAGGCGGTATCTGTGGCACGGGCTTAACAGGCCTTCCTTATCTTTGCGATGAAGAAGCCCCAGGAGTCAAGGTAATGGGGGTAGATTCTGATGGTCTTTTTCATATCAGCGGCGAACTCCTTACCCTCCCAGCAGGTTATGCCGGGAGTGGTTTTTATCCCCTCGATTCCTGCCTCTTCTATGGAGGCCGTCTCTCTGTTGTCAAGGAGGTGCTGGATCACAGCCTCATTCTCAATGGGGGAGTAGGTGCAGGTGGAATAGACCAGAATCCCTCCCTCACTGAGGAGATCAAACCCACGGAGGATCATCTGTTTCTGATAGCCTGACATCCTGAGGGATGACTCGGGCCTCCAGGGCTGCATCAGTTCCATCTCCTGCTCCCTCATCACCTCCCTGTGGCGGCCCTCGCCGGTACAGGGGGCGTCAAGGAGAACCCGGTCGAACCTTAAGGGCCTTCCATCGGGCAGCCTCATGGGGAAGTTCTGGGCCTGGTAGTTGGTGATGAGTGTGCTGAGAACCCCCAGCCTCTCTATATGGTATTTGAGAATCCCCAGCCGTCTCCGTTTCAGCTCATTGGCAACGATCAGTGCCCTGTTGCCCGTGAGCGCAGCTATCTGGGTGGTCTTGCTCCCGGGTGAGGCGCACAGGTCAATTATCTTCTGTCCCGGCGCAAGGTCAAGCAGCAGGGGGGGGAGCATTGAACTCAGCCCCTGGAGGTGATAATGGCCGAGGAAATACTCAAGGGTGGCTCCGGGCCTTTCAAGACCCGTGAAGGAGTAAGCACCCTTTATTGGGAGAGGGGTAAGTCTTCCTCCCCATTTCCGGAGTCTGGGAATCAGGGAATCCGGAGTGGTTTTGAGCAGGTTTACACGGAGGTGGGAGGGATGTTCTCTCTTCAGGGCCTCTTTGAAGTCATCGTAGTCAGGAATAATTTCTGCATAGAGGTCGAAATGTCCGGCCCAGGGGACCTTACTCTCCGCCTCCCTTCTCAGCGAGATCTCAGCCAATGTTCCTTTTACCTGAATTGAGCGATTCTTATCCGGATATTATCAGGATACCCTTTTGGGGCAGGTGGAGGAGACGAGTAATCCCCATTTGAGCAATACCGCTTTATCCATACACCAACTGCCCGGTCTTTCACCCGTCAGGTTGATAATCATCCTTTTTTGTAATTTAATCATCATTGCATTAATA
>WFTX01000181.1 GCA_015485235.1 Nitrospirota bacterium
GTGATCGCATTCTTGCTCCCGTCAATCGGATCAAGGACGACCCTTGTCTTTCCACCACCGTTCAGTTCAACCTCTCCCATCTCCTCTGAAACCACCTGGAGGGGAAGCCCAGACCTCTCGAGAAAGCCCAGTACTATCTCCTCGGCCTTCCGGTCAATGGGGTGGGTCCTGTCACCCGAGGCTCCCCGCCTGACCGGGCCGGACTCTTCCACCCTTCCATTACAGGGAATCACCTCAGCCCTCAGCCTTCTCCCGAGCTCTCTGAGGAATGCAATACTCAACCTTTCATCCAATGATAACACCTCTTAACCTTACAGTTGCATAAATTCTTCCCCGGAGGCAGGGGGTTTACACTCACGTAGCCTTCTTGTCCTTTCTCGATACCCCCGGAATCACACCATACTGCATTGGAAGGCCTGTTAGTGTATGCCCCCTGCCTGCATATGTAACGTTTAGGTTAATTTTCTCACCCCTTCATCTCCCGGTATGCATCCATGAGCCCGCTGGTGGAAGAATCATGAGCAACACCTGTTTTCTCTCCCCTGAGTTCCGCCTGGATGGTCCTGGCAAGTTCCTTCCCGAGCTCAACCCCCCACTGATCAAAGCTGAAGATATTCCAGATAACACCCTGAACGAATATCTTGTGCTCATAGAGTGCTATCAGCGCCCCCAGGGTCCGGGGGGTGATCTTTTTGATCAGGATCGAATTGGTCGGCCTGTTCCCCTTGAAGACCTTGTATGGCCTTATCCTCTGGATCTCAGTCTCATCAAGCCCCTTTCTTCTCAGTTCCTCTGTAACCTCATCTTCAGTCTTGCCTTTCATGAGTGCCTCGGTCTGGGCAAGGAAGTTGGATATCAATACATCATGATGATCCCCGGTGGGGTTATGACTCCGGGCTGGCGCTATGAAGTCACAGGGCACGAGTTTTGTACCCTGGTGTATGAGCTGGTAGAAGGAATGCTGCCCGTTGGTCCCAGGCTCTCCCCATATTATGTACCCGGTCTCATAGTCACCTCCCTGCCTGATCGGTCAACGCCCTTTCCGTTACTCTCCATGTATGCCTGCTGCAGATAGGCAGGAAACCTGTGCATATACTGGTCATAGGGGAGTACCGCCTCGGACTGGCTCCCGAAGAAGTTGTTGTACCATATGCTAATGAGAGCCAGTATCACCGGCAGGTTTTTCTCAAAGGGTGCTTCCCTGAAGTGCCTGTCCATCTGGTGGGCCCCTTCAAGGAGTTCCCGGAAATTTTCAAAACCTATGCTGCAGGCTATCGGAAGGCCGATTGCAGACCAGAGGGAGTACCTGCCCCCCACCCAGTCCCAGAACTCGAACATGTTCTCCGGATCAATCCCGAAGGACTGTACACCTTCCCTGTTGGTTGAAACGGCAACGAAGTGCCTCTTTATGGCAGAGTCGTCACCGGCAGTGGAGAGCAGCCACTTCCTGGCGGTCATTGCATTCATCATCGTCTCCTGGGTAGTGAATGTCTTGGAGGCGATAATGAAGAGGGTCGTCTCAGGATTGAGCCCTTTTAGGGTCTCTGTTATATGACTGGCATCCACATTGGAGACGAAATGGGGCCTTATCCCCGGTCTCCAGTAGGGCCTCAGGGCCTCTGTAACCATGAGCGGGCCGAGGTCCGATCCCCCTATCCCGATATTGACTATGTCAGTAAGGGGCTTCCCTGTCCAGCCCTTCCATTCACCGGAGAGGACCTCGCCGGAGAACTCCTCCATCCGGTCGAGAACCCTCTCCACATCAGGCATGACGTCCCTGCCGTCCACATAAACCGGGCCGAAGGTGAAATTCCTGAGTGCAACGTGGAGGACCGCCCTTCCCTCGGTCTCATTTATCTTCTCTCCCCGGAACATCGCCTCTATCGCCTCGTCGGTCCAGGCATCCCTGGCGAGCCTCACAAGAAGTCCAAGGGTCTTCTCGGTAATAATATTCTTGGAATAGTCAACGAGAATATCCCCGACCTGGATGGAAAATTTCGAGAACCTTTCAGGGTCACTCTCAAAGAGGTCCCTCATGTGGACTCTCTTCATCTCTTCTGAATGATTCTTCAGTTCCTTCCATACTGGCAAGGCCACAGGGTTTATTTTCTTGAGCATAAGTCCCTCCCTCTGGTATCCGTTGGAATTATCATATTCTATTATGACTGAATATGCAAAGTGAGCGCTAACTCAGTGACCTTGCCTGTATGCTTCAGGCCACGGAGTTAGCGAACGAATGTGATAGAAAACATATTCCTTACATATCGAAAATCGGATACCGGAAAACAAAAAAGGCCCTGCAGTAACCTGCAGGGCCTTTGTCTGAGAGCATACAATTCTGAGATATCAGGTTGTGAGTATCCTGAGTGCCTTCATCCGGCTTGGATGCTTCAGCTTCCTCAGGGCCTTTGCCTCGATCTGCCTGACCCTCTCACGGGTTATGGAGAGGTGCCGGCCCACTTCCTCGAGGGTATGGTCCCTGTCAACCCCGATCCCGAACCGCATCCTTATGACCTTCTCTTCCTTTGGCGTGAGCGTCCTCAGAACCCTCTGGATATGCTCGGAAGACTCGGTCTGCTCGGCATCAAAAAAGGGTGAGGGGCTGTTCTTGTCCCCGATGAAGTCCTCAAGCTCGGTATCCTCATCCCCCACAGGGGTCTGGAGCGCAATAGGGTCCTGTATCGCCCTGAAGACCTCCTCCACCTTCCTGGTCGGAACCTCAAGTTCCCTTGCTATCTCCTCATTGGAGGGCTCCCTGCCGAGTTTCTGGGTAAGTTCCCTCGTAGCCTTTGTAACCCTGTTATAGAACTCCATCATATGTACAGGGACCCTGATCGTCTTTGTCTGGTCTATCAGCGCCCTCGTGATCGCCTGTCTTATCCACCAGGTTGCGTAGGTACTGAATTTGAACCCCTTCTGGTACTTGAACTTGTCCACAGCCTTCATCAGCCCGATGTTGCCCTCCTGTATCAGGTCAAGGAGAGGCAGCCCCCTGCCGACGTAGTTCTTGGCGATGTTGACCACAAGCCTCAGGTTCCTCGTTATGAGTTCATTCTTGGCGGTCATTACGAGCTGCTGGGCCTTGTAAATCCTCTCCCAGAGCCTCTTGAACTCGTCAATCTTCACACCTATCTCCGATTCGATCCTTCTGAACTCGGCGTTGGTCTCCTTGAGAAGGGCGGAGAGTTTCTTTACGTCCTGGCCCTTCTTCTTTTTCTCATTTATCTTTTTTCTGAGCCCCTTCAGCCCGCCATACTTCTCGAGCTTCTTCTCTATGGCTGAAACATACCTACTGACCTCCTCAAGGTGTTCAACGGTCAGCCTGAGGACCTCATCGGCCCTTTCGTCTTCCGTCATCATCTCATCCTCGCCATCGAGGCTCATCTCGAACTTCTTGTAAATGGGAAAACCTTCCACGATCTCCTTGATTATGTTTCTGCCCTCTTCGAGGTTCTTTGCAAGCTCCGTCTCCTCGTCCTTGGTAAGAATGGAGATATCCCCCATGGAATGGAAGTATGCCTGGACGAGGTCCTCCGTCTTCTCGTATTCCTCGACCTCTTCCGTCTCCTCAACCTCGGCATGCTCCTCATCCACCACCTTCACACCCATATCCTGGAGGAGGTCCATCAGGTCTTCGAGTTCGTCGGGAGAGAAATACTCTGAAGGCAGGGCATCATTTATCTCGTCATAGGTAAGAACGCCTCTTCTCTTACCTATATTGATTATCTCTTCAAATATATCTCTTTCTCTCATCAAATCACCTCTATAACACAAAAATAAAAAGGGATTTCTATCCCTTTTTACATTTTAGCGCATTTTTTGCACTTTGGCAAGTTTTTTCTTTGACAACGGGAGGGTACTGGGTATAAGGGAGTAGGTCAAGCCGCACGGTCTATTAGTACTGGTAAGCTGAACGCATTACTGCGCTTACACCTCCAGCCTATCGACCTGGTAGTCTTCCAGGGACCTTCAGGTGGCTAAAGCCACGGGAGACCTTATCTTGGGGTGGGCTTCCCGCTTAGATGCCTTCAGCGGTTATCCCGTCCGGACATGGCTACCCAGCGTTGCTCCTGGCAGAACAACTGGAACACCAGAGGTCCGTCCATCCCGGTCCTCTCGTACTAAGGACAGAGCCCCTCAAGTCTCCTTCGCCTGCAGCAGATAGGGACCGAACTGTCTCACGACGTTCTGAACCCAGCTCACGTACCGCTTTAATGGGCGAACAGCCCAACCCTTGGGACCGACTTCAGCCCCAGGATGCGATGAGCCGACATCGA
>WFTX01000182.1 GCA_015485235.1 Nitrospirota bacterium
AAGTGAACCTTTTTGAAGGTTCTTACCACTTATAATCGATAAGGGAGGAGATTTTAAAATCTCTCTATATGAAAATGAACCTCCCCGCTGCAGAGACAGCGGGGTATCCTGAAAAACAAACCTGCTCAGATCCTGAAGAGCCTTAATTGTTCTATTCTTTGGTTTGCGTCAGTTTTATTTATGCCCTGGTTCCTTATATACCTCTTTATTACTTCTTCGTTCGTTGCTTCTCCCACTGTCCCTATATACTTCCCATCACTCCAGAATTCTCCTCCCCACAATTCTTCCCTCCTCAACTTCGGAAACTGCTTGAATACCTGCTTTGCTGTTATTGACTTTATTATCCGTATTACCTGACTAGGACTATATTGTGCCTTTGCCCCACAAAATATGTAAATGTGATCTCCATCAAACCCTATCTCGTCTATTTTTATGTTATACCTCTCATTTATCCCTTTCATTGCCTCCCGTATACATCCTTCTACCTCAGGATTTAACAGCACTTTCCTGTACTTTACTGCCGTTACCATATGATACCTGATTTTATAGACACTATGTGCCCCTGCCTCCAGCTCCATAATGCCTTCATTATAATCCCCCAAACCCCCTTTAAAAAAGGGGGTTCAAGGTCTCCCCACAGCAGAGACTGTGGGGTATTCAAAATTTTAATCAATCCCTATGTACTTCATACTGTGTACCTCCTTGTGCTATTATCCTCATATTGTACTTTATGCTACCAGCTCTTTGAGGTACACAACTTTTTCATGTTATCAAAATACAAAACTCAGACACATAAAGGTTTTACTTTTTCCCTCAATCTCAGCCTTAACCTTAACCTGACTTCCCCCTAGCCGCTTCCTTACTATCAGATACTTCTGGACAACTGAATTACTTACTATAACAGAATTAACTCTGGAGCAGTCTTGCTGCCTCAGGGGCAAAATATGTGAGTATCATATCCGCACCTGCCCTCTTTATCGAGGTAAGGACCTCCATCATCACCCGGTCGTGATCTATCCAGCCCATCTCCGCAGCGGCCTTTACCAGGGAATACTCCCCGGAGACATTGTAGGCAGCCACTGGGACATCAAAGGCCTCTTTCACATCCGATATGATATCAAGATAGGAAAGGGCTGGTTTTACCATCACGATATCGGCTCCCTCTTCGATATCAAGGGCCACCTCCTTCAGGGCCTCCCTCCTGTTTGGAGGGTCCATCTGGTAGGAACGCCTGTCGCCGAACTGCGGGGCTGATTCAGCCGCCTCCCTGAAGGGACCATAGAAGGCGGAGGCGTATTTGGCAGCATAACTCATGATCGGGATGTCCGTAAAGCCTTCTGAATCAAGGGCATCCCTTATCGCCTGAACACGGCCGTCCATCATGTCGGAAGGAGCCACCATGTCAGCACCGGCCCGGGCATGTGAGACCGCCTCCTTCTGGAGGAGTTCGAGGGTAGGGTCATTCAGGACCTCTCCATCCTTCACAATCCCACAGTGACCATGGCTGGTGTATTCACACATGCAGACATCGGTTATCACAGTAAGTTCAGGGGTTGCATCCTTGATAGCCTTTATTGCATCCTGTACCACTCCGTGGGGATCGAACGCCCCACTACCGATTTCATCCTTTTCTTCAGGAATACCAAAGAGGATTATTGCCGGAATGTTGAGTGAGACAATCTCCCTCACAGACTTCACGATCTCATCTACTGATTCCTGAAAACAGCCCGGCATGGAGGAGATAGGCTTCTTCACCCCTTTGCCATGGGTTACAAACATGGGATAAATGAGATCGTCCACCCTGAGGATGGTCTCGCGCACCATCCTCCTTATGCCTTCCGTCTTCCGGAGCCTTCTCGGTCTGTGAAAAGGAAACATCTCTCCTCCCCTGTGGGATATCTGAATCATCCTCTGCTTCAGGTCTTCAGCAAGTGCTGCAACTGGGACCGCATGATGACTGGCCACCCTTCAGGACAAAGCCCTGCGTTATACCGTCATCCACGAAGTCCATCTCCATATTCTCCAGCATCCTTGAAGAAAGGGGGTCGATATATACCTTCAAACCGTCCTTTTCTATCACCTCATCCCCTTCCAGGGGACTTTCGGCCAGATCAAGCCCGTATGAGGTTGATCAGCCTCCGCCTGCCACATAGACCCTCAGGCCCCAGTCAGGTTTCCCCTCCTGGGCAAGTATCTCCTTTGCCTTGGCCGCAGCCTCCGCTGTTATCGAGAACATATCTCCTCCTTGCTTTTTCATCCGGGAGCGACAGAAACAACATACCCGGAAGTATTTTCAATATAACCCTGATCTTTATGATAACCTCTCCATGAGCCAAAAGGCAATTTGACCCGGGTCCAAACAATACTTATTAGTTTATTGGGTTACCAAGCCTGTTCAATTATCCCTGCACGCTATACGGTTATCGCTTAACCTTGACCTCAGCCTTGACCTGTTCTTTTAGCTCCCTGCCGGACCTTGTGTTTATGCATCGTTAAGGTCTATTTTATGGCAATATGGCATCCCTGACCTGCCTTGCAATGGTCAATCGGGAAAAGGGTTTCTGTATAAAGCCTGCCGCCCCGCCCTGGATGAGTTCCTTTATTCCCGCAAGACCTTCATGACTGTACCCTGAACAGAGGAGCACCTTGACCCCTGGGACAAGAGACCTCATCTGCTGAAAGACCTCCGCTCCATTCATCCCGGGCATTATCATATCAAGGATGACAAGATCAATCCGTTCCCTCATCTTCCTGAAGACCTTCAATCCTTCCTTCCCATCAGAGGCAAGCAAGACTCTGTAACCCAGGGGCTCGAGAAAGTCCTTTACAAGCTCCCTGAGGTCCTCTTCATCATCAATGACCAGGACAGTCCCATCCCCTTTCAGTTCCTCAATACTTGGGACAGGATCTTCCTCGATTTCTCCCTTGTATGCTGGCAGGTATATATTGAATCTCGTTCCCCTGTCAGGCTCGGAATAGAGATTTATATATCCACCGTGATTTGTAACCACTGAGTGTACGATATAAAGCCCTAACCCGGTTCCCTTACCCTGTTCCTTTGTGGTGAAGAAGGGGTCAAAGATCTTGCTCTGCATGTCACGGCTTATCCCCTTGCCCGTATCGGATATGCTGAGTTTCAGAAACCCGTTTTTGTCCTGTATGCCGTTGGCCGCCCCGTTTTCCCTTCCAACGGAAGATGTCTCAATTGCAAGCACCCCCCCATTAGGCATTGCATCCCTTGCATTAATCGCAAGGTTCATCACCACCTGCTGGATCTGGACAGGATCCACCTTGACAGGTGGGAGATCCCTCTCAAGACTGACCCTTATTTCAATATCCCTGGGTATGCTCCTTCTCAGAAGCTCCAGCGTCTCTTCAACTATCCTGTTAAGCTCAACGACCTTCAATTCCAGCTTTTCTTTTCTTGTCACGCTCAGGATCTTTCCAGCTAATGAAGCACCCCTTCTTGCGGATTTCCCTATAATATCAACCGCCTTTTTAAGCTTCTCATCATCAGGGATTTTATCCATGAGAATCTCCGAATAGCCGAGTATGGCTGAGAGGATGTTGTTGAAGTCATGGGCTATTCCTCCGGCAAGGGTCCCTATCGCCTCCATTTTCTGGGCCCTCAGGAGCTGTTCATAAAGTTTCTTCTCCTCCGTTATGTCTCTCTGTATAGAGATATAATTCTGCACTTTCCCGGCCTCATCAAAAAGGGGAAAGATAACTGCTGAGGCATTATAAAGCTCTCCATCCTTCTTCTTGTTTATGAATTCCCCCTTCCAGGGTCTCCCTGAAGTTATAGTCTCCCACAACTCCCTGTAGAATGAGTCATCATGAAGACCGCTTTTCAGGATCCTGGGGTTCTCACCAATAACATCCCCGGGATGATAGCCGGTGATCTCCTGGAAGGCATGGTTTACATATGTTATATTCCCTTCAGGATCGGTAACCACTATCACGTCAAAGGCACTCTCTATTATCTGTTTGAACCTCTCCAGATCCCTTGTCTCAGATATCCTCTGGATAGCCACTGCTACATCAGAGGCTATCGCCATGAGAACCTCCTCGTCCTCCTCCGTAAAGCCTCCAGTATGCTTATTGGCAAAATAGAGGGCACCAAGGGGCCTGCCATCCCTCGAGAATATGGGATAACCGAGGAAGTTTCTGATCTCGGGATGGCCATCGGGAAACCTCCCTGAGTAGGCAGGATGTGCCTGGAGATCATTTATCCTGACAGGAACCATGGAGAATTTCATAAGCTTGAGAATGCCCTCCCCGCTGGGCAGCCTTCCAATCCGCTTTCTTGCTTCTTCCCTGTCAAGACCGTACACCCTGAGATGAGAAAAGTTTCCACTCTCATCATACAGGGCTATTGCTGAAAGTTCAGCATGTATGAGAATCCGTGACTGTTCAAGAATCCTCTCCATGAGTTCGTCCAGGCTCTGGTCTTCGTTAAGGGAGACTGCAATATTGTGGAGTGTTGTTGCCTGGAGGTGTCTCATCTCGGCAGTCGCAAGGGCATCATTGATAACATCAATAAGTTCATCCAGTTCAGAGACATCAGTAGGGACGGCACATTCGCCACGGCCTATCCTGTGCATTATACTCCTGAGCGGTTCTATGAGGTTTTTTCTGAGTATGATCATGACAGCAAGTATCATCAGGAGTACGGAAAAAAGAAAGACCGAAGTATTTGCGTTAAGTTCCCTCTTCATGGCAGAAATCTGGGGGAAATACCTGAGCAGGATGAGCTCCGCATTCCAGGGCCGGTGATAATACCTGAAGCCCCAGTACCCGGGATCATTCCTTGAAAAGACGATATCGTTACCCCGGATCTCATACTCTTTTACAAATCCGTTACTCCTGGCCACCTCTTTCTCATCGGTGCTCACCCTGTATTCATATCCCTGCGCTGCAAGAACCGGGGCATAGGAACGGAGGAAATCATCAACGGACCGGGCATCCTTTATGAGATCGACAAACTCCTCCTTTTCCCTGTTAACCATTGTCTCCTCATAGTGTCTGCCTATCTTCTGGGTAATAAACTGAACTCTCAGGATGGCAAATACAGAGAGGACGGTCATCAGGACTATTATCGGGAAAAGTATCTTTTCTCTGATCCCCCGGGGTTTCATATCGTTCTTCCCAGGAAAATAACTATGACAGCAGCAAAGCTCAGAACAAGTATGGCGGAAAAGAAGGGTCTGAGGCCCATCTCAACCACCGCACCAAGATCAGTTCTCAGCCCGATAGCAGTAAGGGTCAAGGTAAGAAAGAGGGTAGCCGTCTTGCCGAGGCCCCTTACAACCTCCGGTGGGATCGCAATGAAATTTGTCATAAGGGCAAATACAATGAACAGTATCATGAACCAGGGGACCTTCAGAAACCCCTTCCTGATACCAGAAAACAGAACCGCCAGGGCTACCATAAAAACAAGTGAAGCGATCCTCAGAAACTTGTATTTTACTGCAAGGCCGAGGACCCCGCCATCAACCTGTGATGCCGCAGCCTTGACAAGCCCGAGCATGGGGAGGGTTGATCCGGTAAGAAAGGCAAAATACCCTTCCCCTATCAGCCCTGCATCTTTGAGAAGCGGGTAAAGAATCGTATAAATGATACCCCCTGTCATTACAGCAAGTATCGAAACAGATGTCTCTTCCCTCCTGGCCCCTATTGCAGGGGAGATCACTGCTATGGCTGAAGCACCGCAGACGGAGAGACCTGAGGAGATAAGGATCGAGGCATTTGGAGAAAGGGGAAAAAGTCTCCTTGTTACCAGTAAGCCGAGGACAAGAATCATCAGGAAGACCCCGTAAAGGGCCCATATCCCCTCAATGGAAAGTCCGCGTTCAAACCTCAACTGGAATCCGTAAAGAGAGATCCCGATAGGAAGAAAACACTTTAGGGCACGACCAATACCCCTGTCAAAACCAGTCCCCGTCTCAAACAGATTCGAGACGATGATACCTATGGTTATTCCAAGAACAAGAGGGTCAAAAACCGGGCTCAGAAATGACAGTCCATAGGAGAGCATTCCAAGCACCATAACGGCCAGAAACCCATTAACCCAGCCCATGGTTGCACATTATACTAAATTATTCCAATAAAAACAACTCATTATACACAGAGTAACAGAAATTACTTTTAATCCGGGGGGGAATCTGATAGAATAAAGACAAACCTAACCGTTGCATAAAAACAAGGTTCGGCAGATGTAGAGTTTATGCAAATACAAGGTAACACTGGAAAGGGAGGTACCGTAATGTTTATCGGAATGGTAGGACTCGGACGGATGGGAATGAATATGGCCAGGAGGCTTCACAGGGCAGGACATACAGTTGTTGCCTATAACAGGACGGGCGAAAAAACCAGGAAGCTGATGGAGGATGAAGGTGTAGATGGTGCATTTTCACTGGAAGAACTCGTAAAAAAACTCCCCCTGCCCCGTCTCGTCTGGCTCATGCTTCCTGCGGGGAAGGTGGTGGATGATCATATAGAGAAGCTAAGGGATCTGCTCCAGCCAGATGATATTGTGGTTGACGGGGGAAACAGCTACTACCAGGATGATAAAAGGAGGTATGAAACTCTCTCCTCCAGGGGTATCGCCTTTCTTGATGTCGGTGTAAGTGGAGGAATCTGGGGTCTGAGCGAGGGATATTGCCTCATGGTGGGGGGAGAGAAAAAATTTTTTGATGAAATAGAACCGGTCCTCAGGAGTCTTGCTCCATCTGAAGGATACCTTTACTGTGGAGGCACTGGAGCGGGACATTTCGTTAAGATGGTCCATAACGGGATCGAATATGCAATGATGGAGGCCTATGCAGAAGGTTTCGAACTCCTCAACTCATCCCCCTATGGCAATGGCGTGGATTATGGACGCCTCGCCCATCTCTGGAACAGGGGAAGCGTGATCCGGTCCTGGCTCCTTGAACTCCTCGAAGATGCCTTTTCAAAGGATCCAGGGCTTGAATCCATCAGGGGTTACGTTGAAGACTCCGGAGAGGGACGCTGGACTGTCAAGGAAGCGATAGACCTTGGAGTTCCCCTTGAAGCCATAACCTCAAGCCTCTTCAGGAGATTCCGCTCCAGAACTGAAGACTCCTTCGGGGAGAGACTCCTGGCTGCCCTGAGAAATGAATTCGGAGGCCATCCGGTAAAGAAGAAAAAAGGACTCAATGACCAATGACACCTTTTGGGCCAAGTAACCCAATAACTAATATACCAATACACCAATATACAATTTCCTGAAAGGGAGAAATTGCAAATTCTCTGCTCAAGTTAGTAAAATGTGATTGTTTCCCTGACTTCAGTGTGTTCAATACGAAACAGACAAGGAGGCGTTATGGATTCTCACCCGCTTATCAAACTGCTTAAATATGGTCAGAGTTTCTGGTACGACAACATCAGCCGGGAGATTATAGATTCCGGTGAATTAGAAAGAATGGTTGAAGAAGAGGGTTTGCGGGGAGTAACATCCAACCCGTCCATATTCTATAAATCTATCAAATCCACAAATGCCTACAACGATGAATTGAGACGGCTCCTTGAGGAAGACACCTCTCTTAGTAACAAGGACCTCTTTTTCAGGCTTGCCATACGGGACATCAGGGATGCCTGCGAAATCCTCCTGCCTGTCTATACCGAGAGTAACGGTGAAGACGGCTTTGTAAGCATCGAGGTTGATCCCCATCTTGCCTACAATACGGAAACAACTATAAAGGAAGCCCTGTCCCTCGCAGAGGCCATTGATATGCCGAACCTGATGATCAAGGTACCTGCTACAAAAGAGGGGCTTCCGGCGATAGAAGAACTGATTCACCTCGGAAAAAACATAAACGTGACCCTTCTATTTTCAGTCAAGAGGTACGAGGAGGTGATCAATGCCTATCTTTCCGGACTTGAGAAACGGCTCAACGATGGGAAACCCGTTGATTCTGTAAGCTCAGTGGCCAGTTTCTTCGTAAGCAGGGTTGACAGCTTGGTGGACAGGCTCCTTGAGGAAAAGATCTCCACCGCAGGATCAGAGGATGAAAAGGCCAGGCTCCGGAGCCTGAAAGGAAAGACTGCCGTGGCAAACGCCCAGCTCGCTTATCAATCATTCAAACGGCTCTTTGGCTCTGACAGGTTTCTTAAACTCAGAAGGGAGGGAGCGAAGCTCCAGAGGCTCCTTTTCGGGAGCACCAGCACTAAAAACCCCGAATACTCCGATATCCTCTATGTACAGGAACTGATCGGCCCGGGTACTGTTAACACAATGCCTGATGCCACGTGGAAGGCCTTCAAGGATCACGGCCGCGCCGGCAGGACAATTGACAGGGATCCCGATGGAGCGGTCCGGATAATCAAAGCGGTAGGAGAGACCGGTATAGACCTTGATCAGGTGACGGCAGAACTTGAAACTGAAGGTGTAAGGCTCTTTCAGGAATCCTTTGATTCGCTTACAGAACTGATTGGTGAGAAGAGAAAAGCCCTTTCAGGATGATGAAATTGACCGGTTTTGAAAAATCCCTGAAAATCCTGATTGGAATCACTCTGCTGGTCACCTTCATCCCTGGCTGTGCCACCCTGGA
This sequence comes from Nitrospirota bacterium, assembly GCA_015485235.1. Taxonomy (GTDB): domain Bacteria; phylum Nitrospirota; class Thermodesulfovibrionia; order Thermodesulfovibrionales; family JdFR-85; genus WFTX01. The sequence goes on from WFTX01000182.1 coordinate 8,574, forward strand.
TGAAGGGAAGGAAAAGGAAGCTGAGAGCCATTACAAGATGGCTGTATCCCACTTGAAGGATGAAGAGTACCAGCCAGCATTCGTGGAACTCCAGAAGACCATTCGTCTTAACCCTAAAGACAAGAGGGCCTATTACGCCCTCGGGATAGTATATCACTATTTTGAGGACTACCAGAGGTCCGTAGAGTCCCTCCAGAAAGCGATCTCCATTGATCCCCAGTATTCCTCTGCATACAACCTGATGGGACTCGTCTTTATGAAGGAAGGAAAGTATGCTGAAGCTGTAGAATCTTTCAAAAAGGCCCTCCAGAATCCCCTTTATGAAAACCCGGAAAAGGCCTACGCAAATCTTGGAAAGGTCTATTACCGGATGGGCGAATTCAAAAAAGCCCTCTCTGCATACAAAAAGGCTGCCAAAAGGGCCCCTGACAACCCGGTACCCTATTATGGGATCGCTCTCTGCTACAATGCACTCGGAAGGTTTGGCGATGCATCTGATGCAATGAAAGAGGCAATGAGACTTGATCCTGAGATAATGGGTGATCCGGCCAGGGCAGAAGAGATATTTACAAAGAAGAAACTCTCCGCCACTGAAGAGGCGGAAGAACAGGACTATATAGATTTCCTTGATATCCTCCACTATTGATGAACCTATTGAATGAACCAGTGAGTACTGAAGACCTGATAGATGCCCTTCAGAGAGAGGCCCTCGGGGCTTTGGAACGTGCCAGGGCACCCTACTCGGGATTCCAGGTGGGAGCCGCAGTGTATACTGAAGACGGGAAGATATACACTGGTTGTAACATCGAGAATTCCTCTCTTACCCTCGTGATATGTGCCGAGAGGGTGGCCCTGCTCAATGCCCTTTCCGATGGCGCTAAAGGAATAAAGGCGATAATGGTGGTGTCAGGTAGTGGTGATTTTTGTTACCCCTGCGGCATCTGCCGCCAGTTCATCGCAGAGTTTGCCCCGGATTCGGCGTTGTACATAGCAGGCCGTAAGGGCATAAAGAAATACTCTGTTTCAGAACTACTCCCCCACCCCTTTGTCAGAAAGTGAGGATCAGATGCTTAAAGGCTTCCGCTTTTCAGTAACAACGGCAGGGATAAAGTACCCTGGAAGAAACGATCTGGGCCTTATCCTCTCCGATACCCCTGCCACAGCAGCCGGTGTCTTCACAAAAAACCGGATCAAGGCAGCCCCCGTCATCCTGAGCCGTAAGAGGATAGCAAAGGGACGGGCCAGGGCGATAGTCGTAAACAGCGGAAATGCCAATGCCTGTACCGGAAAGAAGGGATTGAAGGATGCCGAAATGGAAGGCCGGATACTCTCTGATATACTGGGAATCCCTGAAAATGAGATCCTTATTGCAAGCACCGGTGTTATAGGCATACCGCTTCCAATGGAGCGTCTGGAGCCTGCACTGCCAGAGCTTGCCAGAGGGGCCGGAAAGGTATCGGCTTTGGACCTGGCAAGGGCTATCATGACCACTGATTCATTTCCCAAGATAGCCGAAAGGAAAATCACCCTCGGGAAAAAGACCGTTACTATAACGGGCATTGCGAAGGGGGCCGGCATGATATCCCCGGACATGGCAACAATGCTCGCCTTCATACTCACAGACGCGGCCCTTACCCTGGAATATTCGAAGGCGGTCCTCCGGGAAGTCATAGACGAAACATTCAACCTGATAAGCGTAGATGGAGATACGAGTACGAATGATACCGTGATCCTCCTTGCCAACGGCATGGCCGGGAATACTCCCTTACACGGTTCATCTCCCCTTGAAAAGGCATTCCGGAAAGGACTCACATTCGTATGTGAGGAACTTTCAAGAATGATAGTCAAGGATGGAGAAGGGGCAACCAAACTGATAACTATCCATCTGAAAGGGGCTAAAACGCGCTCTGAAGCTGTAAGAGTCGCACGGACAATTGCCAACTCCATGCTCGTAAAAACCGCCCTTGCCGGAACAGAGCCCAACTGGGGCAGGATAATAGCTGCCATTGGTCGCTCGGGCGTACCGGTAAGGGAAGAAAGTATAACAATATCGATAAACGGTATTGAACTCTTCCGGAAGGGTGCAGCCACTGCCAAGGAACACCTCTTGAGGGATTCCCTTGAGGGAGATGAGATCTCCATAGGTGTTTCCCTTGGGCGGGGGAGACAGGCATGCCGTTTTTACACCTGCGATATGACGGAAGAGTATGTCAGGATAAATGCGGAGTACCTCACCTGAGAGGAAAACTTAGATGACCATACTCGAAAGGATAGGCAAACTCGGCCTCACTCTTCCCGAGCCACCCTCCCCGGCAGGGTCATACATCCCTGCTGTCATTACGGGAAATCTACTGTTCCTGAGTGGAATCCTTCCTCTCAGGAATGGAAACCTGACAATCAGGGGAAAGGTCGGCAGGGATGTCACAGTCGAAGAAGCCGTTGCAGCCTCAAGGCAGGTTGTCCTGAACGCCCTTTCCGTTATTGAAAGGGAGCGGGGACTTGAGAGTATCTCAAGGTGTATAAGGCTGAACGGTTATGTAGCATCGGCAAATGACTTCTATGAACAACCCCTTGTCATAAACGGGGCATCGGACCTGCTGTATGAAATATTTGGTGAAAAGGGGCGCCATTCCAGGACCGCCATAGGTGTCCCCGTCCTTCCCCTTAACTCCCCTGTTGAGATAGATTTTATTTTTGAGTTAGAGTGAACCGTGCATCGAGCCGTCCCCCATACTGAGGGCGTAACCGGCGCTGAACAGAAACTCCTCCCCCCTTTCAGAGAGCATCTCAACAAAGGACTCCACTACAAATGGATCAAACTGGGTACCTGCACCGGTCCTGAGTTCCTCTATCACCTTTGAGTATGGAAAGGCTTTTCTGTAGGGCCGATCGGTGAGCATGGCGTCAAAGGTATCCACAACGGCGAGGATCCGGGCCTTGAGGGATATCTCTTCACCTGCAAGTCCGTAGGGGTAACCCTTTCCATCATACCGCTCATGGTGCTGCATGATAGTTGTCCTTACATCATCCAGTTCATCAACAGGACCGAGAATCTCCTCCCCTATCAGTGGATGGGCCTTCACAAGGCTGTACTCGGTGCTCGTCAGGGCTGCTTCCTTGTTCAGTATCCCCGAATCTATGCCTATCTTGCCTATGTCATGAAGTATCGCGGCATGTTCAAGGATCTCAAGGTCATGAAAATCAAGCCCTATATGCCTTCCAAGCTCTACCGCAAGATTTTTCACCCTCTCGGAATGACCCTTGGTGTAACGGTCGTTCGCCTCAAGGGCATTCACCAGGGACTGGATCGTGGCAAAGTAGTTGGTCTTTACCCTTTCGTAAAGCCAGGCATTCTCTATTGCAACCATGGCCTGGTTGGCAAGGGTAGAGAGTATCTCCAGTTCATCATCAGAAAAATACTCTCCGTTCAGCTTGTTCTGGACCACAATCGCACCGATCACCCTGTTTTTGAGTTTAAGTGGGACTGCCATTGTAGTCGGGGCAGAAGGACCATGACCATTGCCTTTCAGAAGCGGTCTTCCCTTCTGGAGTATCTCTGAGTATATTGGTTTCAGTTCCAGAGTTATATCCTCATAATCCTCCATACCGCTTCCGTGCTGATATCTGATGGTAAGAGGGCTTCTTTTCCTGTCATTCAGATGGATCGCACCCTCCTCCGCCTCAAGCATCTCTGCAGTGGTCTTTATTATAAGGCGGACAAGTTCCTTGGAATCAATGATAGTGCTCAGCACACGCCCCACTTCATTAATCGTTTTCAGCCTCTCGACCATGTTGCTCAGGCGGATATTCTTTGTCTTGATCTCCTTTGAGAGGGACATTATCGCCCTGTTGGCGGTCTCCACCTCTTTCACCTTGTACTGCAGCTGCTCATTCAAGTCTTCAAGCCGCTTCTTGTGCTCCAGTTCGGCCCTGACTCTCGAGAGTTCCCTCTCCTTCCTTATATTCTTGTCATAGAGGTCCTTAAGGTGGGTTATCATTTTATTGAAGGAAGAGCCGATAATCCCCATCTCGTCATTGGAGTAGAAATCAACCCGTGCATCCCAGTTCCCCCTGTCAAGCTCCCGGATGGTACTCAGAAGCCGCCTCATCGGCCTCAGGACAAAGAGAGTAAGCAGAAAGCTCAGAACGCCGGCGATTGCTATCACAGATGCTATGTTCACGACAAAGAGAAATCTCTTCATGGAAAGAATGGTCGCCTTGTGACGGCTGAAGTCCATCCCCACTTCGATAATCCCGTTTATCTTCCTCGACGGATCGTGACACCGGTGGCATTCCTTTCTGTTCTTTATCGGGAGGTAGTTGAAGACATACTTCCTGTCAAGCAGGAAGGGCCCCCTTTCTTTTTTCCCGTAATTCAGATATTCCCGGGATTTCGTGCCAATCTCCCGGGAAATCTTGGACTTCAGGATCTCTCCCTCTGGAGAAATTATCCGGAGGATGGAAAGCTCCTCATATTCACCGATATTCTGAAGGATTGTCTGGACATTCTCCGACAACCCCCTCTTCATTGCATCGGCTATACTCTTCTCGATCACCCCGCTGATGACCTGTGCATCATCAAAGGTGCTCTCCACCAGCTTCGCCTGTTGTACCTTCAGAACTATAATTGTGGTGATTCCCAATGTAAAGAGGACAACGCAGGCGATTATGGCAATTATCTTTGTTTTAAGTACCATACATAGAACTCCATTATAATTATTAGCAATTTTCATACCAGTTCAGACACAGCCTAATATACTGAAAATACCCACCTAAACCTAAAACCATGACTTTATGTATGTGATTTCGCACAATCTGCTGAAATTCACCCACTTTTCACCCTGGTATCTACCATCCACTCCTTGCTCAAGTATATTTCCTCCAGAAGCCCGGGACATCCTCCACCCCGGAGGCGCTGTCCCCTTATCCATTATTGTATAATACCCTCCATGGCACTTCCTGTGGTCGCAATAATAGGCCGTCCCAACGTGGGAAAATCCACCCTTTTTAACCGGATAACCCGGACGAGGTCATCCATCGTGGATGACCGCCCCGGTGTGACCCGGGACAGGCTCTACAGGGAGGCAGTCTGGGAAGGGGAGAGGTTTCTCCTTGCCGATACGGGAGGAATCCAGACCGGCAAGACCGACGAACTCCTTCGTCAGACCAGGGAGCAGGCCCTCTTTGCAGTAGAGGAGGCCGATATTGTGATTCTTCTCTTCGACGGGAAGGAAGGATTGACACCGCTGGACAGGGAGATTGTGGATATAATCCGGAAGTCACCGAAAAAGGTCTTACCGGTGGTAAACAAGATAGATGAAAGGAGGCATGAAGTGAGGCTCTCTGACTTCTACTCCCTTGGCCTTGAACCCCTGTACCCGCTATCGGCGATTACAGGCTATGGCTATACTGAACTCATGGATGCTGTGGGAGAGCTGCTTCCGGGGGGGACGGCTGAGGATACCGGGAAGGAGGATATTCCGGGCATAGCAGTGGTTGGAAAGCCAAACGTAGGCAAATCCACCCTTGTCAATGCCCTCCTGGGAAAGGAGAGAATGATCGTAAGCCCGGTGCCTGGGACCACCCGGGACAGTGTTGACAGTATCTGCAGATACTATGGGAAAGAATATCTCCTCATAGACACAGCAGGGCTCCGAAGGAGGTCCAGGATCCATTACTCAGTGGAGAGGTTTTCTGTCCTGAGGGCGCTGAGAAGCATCGAGAGGTCAGACATAAGCCTCCTTCTTATTGATTCGACTGAAGGGATTACAGAACAGGATCAGAAGATTGCGAGCCTGATTGAAGGCCGGGGCAAGGGTGTAATAGTGATCTTCAACAAGTGGGACCTTAAAGAGGACCCCGAACGAGACTACAAGCGGCTTGTTTTCCAGTTCCAGAGGAAGCTCCGTTTTATTGACTATGCAAGGATATTAACGGTCTCAGCCCTCAGCAGAAAAAGGGTTACCAAGGTCTTCCCCATTATTGAGAGCATCCTTCAGGAAAGGAGAAAACGGATACCCACACCGGAACTGAACGAGATCGCAAAGGCAATCAACCCGCATCTCCCGAGCCCATCAGGCAGAAAGAGAAAGATCCTCTATCTTGCCCAGACAGGGATTGAACCTCCCCGCTTTACCATCTTCCTGAACAGCCTGAAGGGGATAAAGCCCGAGCATCACCGATTTATCGAACGGACCATCCGGGAGAGATATGGCTTTGAGGGGACACCCATCAGGATTAATCTCAGGGCCCGGTCTGGTCGATAAGAATACACGGACTTGAGGAAGGAGGGTTTATGAGGTATATGTACTATATCGGAGTCCTTTTCCTTATCTTTTCAGGGGTTTTCCTGTATACCCACTTGTCAATGAAACCTCCGCCGGAAGGTGACGTCGCCATCAAAATCAATGACCGTCTCATCACGAAAGAAGAGTTTGCTGAACTCACCAAGGAAAGATATCCCCGGGAGCTTACGGAAAAGGAGCTAATCAACTCCATTATCGAGAAGGAACTTCTGATACAGGAGGCAAAACGTCTCGGTATCGACCGGGAGGATCCTTTCAGGAAATCCATCCAGAATTTCTATGAACAGTCCCTGATCAAGATACTGTTAGAGAGAAAGTTCTCCGGACTTGAGCCAGAGGTTACTGACGATGATGTCAGGGCATACGCCTTCCTTACGGGAAAGAGAATTTCCCTGGAACTGAGAACCGCGGGAAGGCCTGAAGATCTTGAAAACAGGAAAACAGAAAAAAAGGAAGAAGAGGTCGACTTCATTGATCTTTCAAGGCACCTCCAGGTGCTTCTACTTGATATGAAGCCTGGTGATGAAAGGGGACCTTTATTTCTCGGGGGGGAATATCTGCTCGTAAAAGTCAAGGCAATAACGGATAATCCCTCCCCGCCGGAACCTCCTGAAGAAGAGTTGATCCGTAGAATCATCAGGCAATCAAAGAAAGAACTGACTATCGCTGAATGGATAGGAAAACTTCGGAAGTCTGCCAGGATCGAAGTGTTTTTGGATGGTGAGGGAAAGACTGAGAGGAAAGGGGAGGAGTGAAAATGAAAAGGAACTGGAGAAGACGTAACTATTTCATCAAACAGGACCTTCAGGGGAGATATATCTTCATCTTCTTCCTTTTTGTAACGATCGGGAGTATCCTCTTTGCCCTGATCCTCGGAGCACTCTCTTCAGGGTCTTTCACAATGGTCTATGAAAACCACAACTTGAGGATAGGGAAAACACCGCTGATCCTCCTAAGGGACTTTGTCGAAGCACACTGGATCTTTCTGATAACAGGCGGTATAGCTGTACTGATCGTATCAGTCTTCCTCACTCACAGGCTTGCAGGTCCTGTCTACCGCTTTGAGAAGACCCTCCAGGACCTGATAGAAGGAAGACTGGACTTCTCGGTAAGACTCAGAAGGCATGATGAAGCAAAAGAAGTAGCAGAACTCTTCAACAGGTTCATAGACAGGATGAGTGGAGACATCAGGCAACTCAGGGATCTCACAGATGAACTGAAAGCTCTGGCAGCAAGGCTGGAAGATGAGAGCCCTTCAGGACTACAACATAAGGAGATTGATGAGATCAAGAGCGGCATTGAAAAGATCAATCTTATCCTGAAACGTTACACCCTCAAAGAAGATGACTGAACATGCAGATGCTCCGATACCAACCAGATCGATGGCCCGGGAGACAGTGCCCTCCAGCTCTGCGGATCTCCCTCTGCGTGATCCTGCTCTTGATACTGAGAGCCGACCTCTACGGCGCAGGCCTCATTGATTCCCGGTATACCACAATCCTTTATACCGACAGAAAGCAGTTGGAAGAGTTCACTAAAGAGGTTTATTTTGGAAGCTTCTCATCCTTCCTCAGGAGAAGATCTTCCATCACCCTCCGGCAGGAAGTGGCAGACAGAGTGGATACAGTGGTGGAAAGGGTGATGGAAATCCTCGAGATGTTTCCAAAGGGGATGAAGTTCAAGATTGTTTTTCATGCAGACAAAGAGGGGGTCAGGGAGGCTTACAGGAATATCTACGGCCTTTCCCCTGACTTCATCGCCTTTTACTCACCCAAGACGAGGACACTCCATCTCTCACTTCAGGACATAAGCCTCCGGGTGCTGGCCCATGAGACCGCTCATGCGGTAATAGACCACTATTTCGGGATCGCACCGCCCACCAGGGTTCATGAGGTGCTCGCCCAGTACGTGGAAGAAAACATCGAGAAATAACCTTCCAGTTGCATAAATTGCTCTCCTGAGGCAGGGGGTGGTCGATACGACTAAATGCCCTCACGGAGCATCCCTGCCTGTTCAGTTGTCCGGGGGTGCGCTCTGAATTTTTCATTATCAACACCTGGTGATTCATGAAAGCGCATCCCTGTGTCGGCTCGGCGGAAACCGTCCGGCCTTTTCTTCTCAATAACCCCTTTTACAACTGATCAGGACTCTTAAGGCACCGTCCATAACAGACTTTCTCTACTCAGACATGACCGGAGCTTCATAATGAAAAATTCCAGAGCACACCCCCGGAATCACACCGTTTTCATCTCTCTAAAACGAACTCCCAGTGAGCTGCCCATCGCTGTCTCGATGGGACAAGCGGAAATGTAGGTAATTCCCTTGCGTTGGAAGGTCCGTTAGGGTATGCCCTCTGCCAAACAATTATGTTTTGCAACGTTTAGGATAATCAAAGGGGACCACGCCCCAGGAGTTCTTCGAGCCTATTTCGTAGAAAAAGATTATCAGGAGCCAGCAGGAGACCCTTTCTGTACTCCTCAATAGCCCTGTAAAGGATACCTTCCTCCTCGTAAAGCCTTCCAAGGCTTATCCTGAGCCCGGGATCTCCGGGGATCACCTTTACTGCCTCGTTCAGGAGTCTGATCGCCTTCTCCCTCTCTTTCCTCTTCAGGTAAAAACGGACAACCCTCTGGTAGTAATAGGGGCGTGGAGCCTCCTGGAGTGGGTAAAGTGAGAGCGCCCTCAGGTAGGCGGCTTCTGCTTTGGAGAACTTTCCCGTTGCCTCGAGGTATTCACCAAACCTGAAAATGGGAAAGAATTTCTCTGGAATTGCGCTTCTGATATCATCATCACCAAGCCCTCCAAGTATCATGAGAGAAAAAAGTTCTCCAGCCCTCTTCGGCTCCCTTTCCATCCCTTCCTTTATCAGCCGGACCCCCTCTTCCTTCCTTCCCTGAGCCAGGAGCCATGAAGCATACCTCTCAAGAAGTTCCAGCTTCTGTCTCTGGACCACGCTACCCCGCCTGAGGAGGGCCTCCCCCTTCCCTGATTCTCCCAGGCTCAGAAAAAGAGTTCCAAGGCCCTGGAGGTATTCACCCTTTAAGGGGTTGAGCCTGACCGCCTCAGTGATGTGAGGAATTGCACCTTCCAGGTCTCCATCGATAATGAAAGTCTGTCCAAGGGCATACCTGTACGAGGGCTCGAGGGGATCGGCCATCACAGCGGAGACGGCAAGTCTCCTGAGTGCAACACTTGAAACAGCCGTCTTGTCCTTTGATGGAAAGACCCTTTTGAACTGCCTGAACTTCACCTCTCCGATGATAGTCCCTGTCTTTACCAGAAGGAGGGCTGTTATGATTAGAGTGATACTGATTATAGCCGGAGAATACTTTCTGACATGCCTTACCGGAAGCAGTGACATCATTTCCCTCCGGCCGTGGAACCTGGTTGCAGAGGCCGATACCACCACACCGAGGAGAAAGGCAAAATAAAGACCGTTTGCCCCTATATGAAGATTGAAATCAGTGACACTGTGAAAGAGGATCGCTGAGACCCCGCTCAATGCACCTATGAAGAGGTATCTCGCTAAGGGGTCTCTTCTGTGCAGATATCTCCCCCATGAATTCCTCAGGATAATAAAGATAAACACTCCGAAGATCAGAAAGCCTCCAATCCCGCCCTCCAGGAGGAGTTCAAGGAAGTCGTTATGAGCATGGGTGGCAATCCTGTCTCCACTGAATCCCTGATACAAGGGATAGAGATGGACAAAACTCCCGAAACCGGAACCTGCTGTCCAGAAGTCTCCTATCCCTTTCAGTACGTCCCCCCATATCCGGAGCCTGAGTTCCGCTATCTCTCCCTCCTGTCCCCTGATCCTGCTGAACCTATCAAATATCGGATCCCATCCGAACCAGCCCACTGCAAGGAGTATCAGCATAAACAGAAACATGATCAACAACCCCCTCCTGCCCTTTCCTTCCATTACAATTATCAGAAGGCCAAAAATCATCATGGAGAGGGAGATACTCACGATCCCGCCCCTTGAAAGGGAAAGGAATACAGAGAGCGCTATGAGCAGGGCGGAAAACCCTGTCAGGAGATGGAGATTGGTCCTCATCTGACTGAGAACCCCGGCCAGTCGTTCCCTGAACCTGCCATACACCACTACCGGTCTGTAGTAAAAAAAGAGAGCAACCACGAGGGGAAATATCATCTCCATCAGCCCTGCATAGTGGTTTCGGTTTACATAGGGACCGAAGGGTGTTCCCCCTTGTGTAAGGGGTCGGAGCCAGTAAATCCGGCCGTTGGGTAGAAGGTGCTGGACTATGGAAAAAAGAGCAAGAATGGAGGCAAATACCACAATGGCCACCAGGACCCTTCTGAAATTTTCACGACTGGCGAGGATCTGGACGGTGGAAAAATAGAAGGCTCCATAGGAGATGAATCGGAAGAGTTCATGGAGTGTTCCCTTGAGAGAAAGGCTGAGTGGAATAAATTCAGGCAATCCTGTCTCACCGAGGGCCCCTGAATATATCTCGTATGCCTTCGGGGATATGAAAGAGACCATATCCACCGGAAGGGGTATAAACTGGAGGACTGGTATCACTGTCTC
>WFTX01000183.1 GCA_015485235.1 Nitrospirota bacterium
ATCCCTTCCCCTGCAAGCACCTCGGCCTCTTCCCCTCCCCTGCCGAATACAAAGGGGTCCCCGCCCTTCAGGCGGCAGACCGTCTTTCCCTCCCTCGCCTTTTCCACAAGGACGGCATTTATCTCTTCCTGGGTCATCTCGTGGTGCCCCCCCCGCTTGCCGGCATATATGAACTCTGCATCCCTTTTGATGTAGTTCAGCACCTGGGCATTGAGATGAAAGTCATAAACCACCACATCGGCACGCTGAAGCGCCCTCAGGCCCTTAACGGTAAGGAGACCGATGTCACCAGGTCCGGCCCCTACAAGATATACCCTTCCATATCCTTTGTTTTGCACTTAATCCGACCTTTCTGTTCACTTGAAGAGTTCTATTTTAACATAACTCCTGCCACTCAATCCCTTGTCCTGATCCATCAGGTTGACTTTTTGATTCATCTCGTGTATAGTAAGTAGTCACTAACATTTAAATGTATGCTGCAAAGGAGAAAAGACCATGAGCAGGAGCAAGGAAAAAACAAGGCAGAAGCTCCTTGAGGCAACACTCAGGCTTATCTCTGAGAAGGGATACCTCGGTGCAACGACAAGGGAGATTGCAAAAGAGGCAGGCGTTACGGAAATTACCCTCTTCAGGCATTTTGGCTCCAAGGAAAGGCTCTTTGAAGAGGTGCTCCAGAGATTCACCTTTTTGCCCTTGCTGAAGGAGATCATACCAAAGGTGATGGACCGTTCCCCCGGGGATGCCCTTACTGAAATAGGCCTGAAGTTCTTTGAGACCCTGAAGGAGAGAAAGGGCATGGTAAAAATAATGCTCTCGGAAATGAACGTATATCCCGGGAAGATAAGAAAGGTTTACGAAAAGTTCATAGAAGAACTGGTCAGGACCCTCTCCGGCTACTTTGAGGAACTGGTGAGAAAGGGGCTCATCCGGAATGTGGACACCTACCTTGCCTCAAGGGCCTTCCTCGGGATGGTCTACTGCTATTTCCAGGCCGAAGAGGTGACCAAGGGAAGAAGAATCACGAAATCAGAGGCCCGCAGGGTTACGGCGGAGTTCGTTGAGATGTTGTTAAACGGCATCGGTAAACAGGAGGTATGATATGTATCCTGCCAGGGAAATGAAAATAAAGATGGTCATGCTGTCAGCCGTGCTGCTTGCCCTTCTGATCCCCGTTGTGGTTCATGGAGAGGGGAAACTCCCGAAGGGGCCGCCGCCTGCCGTCGTGGTGGTGGGTACCGTGGAAAAGGGTATGCTGGCTCCGAAGACGAATTTTGTAGGGACCGTCTATTACAGGGAGGTCTCGGAACTGTCTGCCGAGGTGAGTGGAAAGGTTGAGAGCTTCTATTTCCAGGAAGGTGACCTGGTCCGGAAGGGAACTGTCCTTGTCCGTATAGACAACCGCCTGCTCCTGAAGGATATCGAGGCAAAGAAGGCCGCCCTCGCCTCACTTGAGGCAGATATCGAGAAGGCTGAAAAGAATTTCAAAAGAATAGAGAGCCTCTTCAGGGAAGACTCTGTGGCAGAGCAGGTCTATGATGAACACCTTTACCGTCTGAAGTCGCTCCGGGCAGACAGGAGTTCACTCCAGGCGGTGATTGAAAGACTTGATATTGAACTTGAGAAAACCTTGATCGCATCCCCCTTTGATGGAATAATCATCAAGAGATACATTGACAGGGGTGAATGGGTCTCACCGGGAAAGTCCATTGCTTCAATTGCAAGGATCTCACCTGTTGACGTTCTGTTAAACATCCCCGAAAGCATGATCAGGTTTGTGAAAAAGGGGCAACCTGTAGAAGTAAACATCGGTGGAGCTGCACACAAAGGCAGAGTGACCGCCATAGTCCCGAAGGCTGACCTCTCAACAAGGACCATACCTGTGAAGATCTCCCTTAAAAACAACGGTGGCCTCTTCGAGGGTATGGAGGCGGTAGCAGGGCTTCCTTCGGGAGAGCCGCGGGAGCTGATACTTCTGAACAGGGATGCCGTGCTGAGCAGGGCTGGCAGGACCTTTGTCTTTGCCGTGGTAGAGGGAAAGGCGAAGATGCTGCCTGTAGAAGTGGTGGGTTATGAAGGACTCAGGGCCGGAGTCAGCTCAGGTGTTCTGAAGCCGGGGATGAAGGTGGTTGTAAAAGGTAATGAAAGACTGAGGGATGGACAACCGCTGAAGGTCTCGGAAGGCAGGAAGTGATGGATCTGATCAGGTTTTCCATAGAAAAGCCGGTCACCGTTATGGTAGGCATAATACTGGTCGTGCTCTTCGGTATAATCGGCCTCATGAAAATGCCCTACCAGCTGAGCCCGACCGTGACCGAGCCTGAGATAACCGTTACCACCACATGGCTGGGTGCCACCCCCTACGAGGTTGAACGTGAGATCATTGAGGAACAGGAACAGGTGCTGAAGGGGATACCCGGCCTTGTTGAGATGGAGAGCTCCGCCTTCAACAGCATGGGGACCATAACACTCAGGTTCAGGGTCGGAACTGATGTGGATGATGCCCTTCTCAGGGTCTCAAACAAGCTGAACGAGGTCCCGGACTATCCGGTAAACGTGGACAGGCCGGTCATCAATGCCACAGGTTCAGCAACATCCCCTGTGATTTGGATGATTATGAAGACCGGCAAGGAGAACCCTCGCTCGATAGATACCTACAGGACATACTTTGAAAACGATATACGTCAGTATCTCGAGAGGATAGATGGCGTAGCCGATCTCTTCATCGCCGGAGGCACTGAGCGGGAGATGCAGATCAGGGTAAGTCCGGAACGGCTTGCATCATACGGACTGACGATAGGTGACCTGGTTGCGGTTCTCCAGGCAGAGAACATCAATGTATCCGCCGGAAACATGGGTGTCGGCCGGAGGGACTTCAGAATCAGGACCGTGGCTGAGTATAACTCACCTGAGGACATAGAGAATGTCGTTATCCGGTCAACGGGACAGGAACGGATTCTCCTCCGTGATGTGGCTGATGTGGGCTTTGGATACCAGAAAGTGACAGTCGCGATGATGCATAACGGCAACCCCGGGATCGCAGTCGGGATAAAGCCGGAGCCGGGCACCAACGTCCTTGAGATGACGGACAGGGCGGAAAAGGTGGTGAGGTGGCTGAACGAGGAAAAACTGAAGCCCCGGGGGATCTATCTTGACTGGGTATATGACCAGAGGCCCTATATAAGGGGGGCGATTGACCTTGTGAAGCAGAACATACTCATCGGTGGTCTGCTGGCCATCGCGGTGCTTATCCTCTTTCTGAGAAGCCTTTCCTCGACCGTCATCGTTGCAACAGCGATCCCGATCAGTGTACTTGGGACATTCATCGTCCTTAACGGCCTCGGCAGGAACCTCAACGTGGTAAGTCTTGCAGGAATTGCCTTCGCCGTGGGTATGCTCGTTGACAGTGCCATCGTTGTCCTTGAAAACATAGACCGCCACAGGGGCATGGGCAAGGAGCCCTTTGATGCGGCCTATGACGGGACAAAGGAGGTATGGGGTGCGGTACTTGCATCAACACTCACCACCGTTGCCGTCTTTCTTCCGGTGGTATTCATTCAGGAGGAGGCGGGACAGCTCTTCAAGGATATTGCAATAGCCGTAAGCTGCGCCGTGATACTCAGTCTCTTTGTCTCCGTCTCTGTGATTCCCATGTTCTCAGGAAGGCTTTTTACTGTCTCGGGAAAGAAGAGACTACAGGCAGAATCCCTGGTCCGGCTGGGCCACCGTCTCGTTGACATGATGATGGCCCTCGTAGGGCTTGCCACCAGGAACTGGGGCACACGGCTGGCCACAATACTACTGCTCACGGCCTTCTCCCTGGTATCAATGGCAGTCCTCTTCCCGAAGATGGAGTATCTGCCCCAGGGAAACAGGAACCTTGTTATAAGTTTCCTCATCCCGCCGCCGGGACTCTCCTATGAAGAGAGGAAGGAAACGGGTGAACAGATCTTCAGGGAGGCCAGGCCCTTTATCGGAGAGGAACGGGAAGGCTTTCCACCAATAAAAAACCTTTTTTACGTGGGCTCTGACAGGGTGATGCTTTTCGGTGCCACCAGTGTTCATGACGACAGGGCCGGAGAACTGGTCCCCCTTTTCAGAAGGATCATTTCCACACTCCCGGGAATCTTCGGGGTGAGTAACCAGGCAGGCATATTCCAGACCAGGCTCGGCAGGGGAAGGACCATTGATCTGGATGTAAGTGGTGATAACCTTCAGGGTATCGTCAGGATCGCTGGAGCCATGTTCGGGATGATTAAAAAGGAGATCCCCGGAGCCCAGATCAGACCTGTCCCATCACTGGAACTCCTCTATCCCGAGGTAAAACTCATCCCGAGGCGGGACAGACTCCGCGCTGAAGGCATGACTTCAGCCCAGATGGGTGTTGCCATAGACGTCATCATGGACGGAAGGAAGATCGGTGAGTTCAAGAGGGAGGGTGAGAAAAAAATAGACCTTGTCTTGAAGACTGCGGCTGGAACGATCTCCACCCCTGAAGAGCTCTACAAGGCTCTCATCGTCACGCCGGGAGGAAAGGTGGTGCCTCTTTCGTCACTCACTGAGATGGAAAAGACTTCGGGCATTACAGAAATCAGACACCTCGAGCGGAAGAGGACTATAACGCTGCAGATAACGCCTCCCTTTGAAATGCCCCTTCAGGAGGCCATGGAGCGAGTACGGGAACGGGTGATAGCCCCCCTTGACGGGAAGGGGATGCTCAGAGGCGTGGATGTAACGATGAGCGGGGCTGCTGACAAGCTTACAGAAACACGCAAGATTCTCCAGTGGAACTTTCTCCTTGCCGCCGTCATTGCATACCTGCTGATGGCAGCCCTTTTCGGAAACTTCATCTACCCCCTGATCATCATGTTCACCGTCCCCCTGGCAGGTGCCGGAGGATTCATCGGACTGAAACTTGTAAACATCTTCATCAAGCCCCAGCCCCTGGACATACTCACCATGCTCGGTTTCGTGATACTTATAGGAGTCGTCGTGAACAATGCCATCCTGATAGTTCACCAGGCCCTCAATAACATACGCCTTCACGGGATGGATCACAGGCAGGCTGTACTTGAATCGACAAGGACGAGGCTCCGGCCCATCTATATGAGCGCATTCACAAGCATCTTCGGGATGCTTCCCCTTGTTGTGGCTCCTGGACCCGGTTCGGAGCTCTATCGCGGCCTCGGCAGTGTGATACTTGGAGGACTGGCCCTTTCAACGGTCTTCACCGTCTTTGTAATACCTGCACTTTTGATGTTCGTAATACGAATGGAGAAGGTCAAGGTTAATCCCAGGCCCCTCATGCTGGCCATGATCCTCCTTTCCGGGCTTGTTTCACCCCTCCATGCCCTCACCCTTGACGAGGCGGTAAATATCGCCCTGGAGAACAACCATAAACTGAAGGAGTACTCCAGTCTGGTGGATGCCCGGAAGAGCCGCGTTGATGCGGAAAGGGCATCCTTTCTGCCAGAGGCCAACCTCACCTATTCCTTTACGAGACAGGACAACGTCTTCTCCTTCTTCCAGACAAAGGAATCATCCATCCTTACAGCAGAAGTAAGCTATAACCTCTTCAACGGGTTTTCGGATCTGAAGGCCCTGAAGGCGGTGGAGTCAGAACTTGAGGCTGCAAGATTCCAGCGACAGGCTGTCAGGGCTGATGTCATCTTCGAGGTCAAGAAGGCATATATAGGTGTACTCAGAGCGGCAAAGACCCTTGAAGTCGCCTCAGAGGCGGTAAGGCTCCTCGAGAAACAGTACCGCGACGCATCCCTCTTTTACCGGGAAGGAATGATTGCCCGGAACGACCTGCTGAAGGTGGAAGTTGAGCTTTACTCTGCCAGGGAGAGTCTTATCAGGAGAGAAGGAGAGCTCAGGGTTGCAAGGAGGCGACTTGAAAGGGTGATGGGGAAGTCCCTGGATGACGAGAAACTCCAGGATGCTGAACCCGGGAAAACTGAAGACCCTGACGAGCCTGTCCTCAGGGATGAGATGTTCAGGAACCGGAGTGAACTCAGATACCTATCCGCACTGAAGAAGGCCCGGAGATACAGGCTCGAGGGGATCAGGGGCGGATACATGCCGGCGCTGGACATCTCCCTCGTCCATGACCGCTACGGCGACTCCTACATACCCGATGGACGGCCCGACCTCTTTGATACACAGACGAGGGCCCTTGTAACGGCGAGATGGAACATCTTTGACGGTTTCAGGAAACGTAACACTTTGAAGGCCGAGGAAGCCGAGATACTGGCGATAGAGGAGAGGATACGTGACACCCGGGAGGAACTCCTGCTGCAGCTGAGAACCGCCATAGAGAACTACCGCTCGGCAAAAGAGAGGGTTGAGGTGACGGAAAAGTCCGTGAGGCAGGCTGAGGAGAACTACCGCATCACCGAGAACCGCTTCCGTCAGAGAATGTCCACCCCCACGGACCTCCTTGATGCAAGATTCCTCCTTACAAGGGCAAGGAACGATTATGTGAACGCCCTGTATGACCTCTACGTCTCCATTGCCGGGATCGAAAGGGTCGTGGAGGGGGAGTGAGAGGACTTTCCTGACTAACTGCCGATATCCTCTCCGGCCGTGTCCTCCGGCCTTCCCGGATCAAGGTAGTTGATTGCCCTTTTCAGATCATCCTCATTGCCGGTGACAAACACGATGTCACCTGACTCAAGCCTGAATTCAGGATCAATGGTTGTGAGTGTCCTGCCGTCCCGTTCAACCGCAATTATCGTAGCACCCGTTTCCGTCCTGAATGCCAGTTCCTTTATGGATTTTCCTGTAACGGGAGAATCAGCAGGAATCCCGACCTTCTCGATATTCAGGGTTGATAGAATCCACTGGTACTCCGGCAGGGAGCTCTTCATGGAGATCTCCCTCCGTCTTAGAAGCCTGTAGCCGTCTCTTCTGATGGTATCGACGAAGTCGGATACCACTTTGCCCGGGATCTTGTAATGATCGAGCACTCGTGAAAATATCTCTATGGAGGTTTCAAACTCTTCAGGGATGACGCTGTCGGCTCCAAGGCTGAGGAGGGCCTCCACCTCGGCAACGTAGCGTGTTCTTGCAATGATGAACAGTCCGGGATTTTCTCTCCTTGCCGTCTGGACTATCTGTCTGCAGGAGGCGGCATCAGAGATCACCACCACAAGGATTCTTGCTGATTTCAAACCAAGCCTCGACAGCGCTTCAACCCTTGTACCGTCACCATAGCGGATCGGCTCCCCCCGTTCTCTCATCTCCCTCACCGTCTCCGTATTCAGATCCATGACAAGGTAAGGGATGTTGACCTCCCTGAGGACCCTGGCGAGGTTCTTACCGTTCAGACCGAAACCTATGATAATTACATGATCCTTCAGTTGTTCCGCAGGCATATCCGTCTCTCTTAATCCCCTGTTTCTCTCCATCCGCTGAAGCAGCATGAATGAACTCATCCTGTCAGATATGAAGGGTGCGACCTGTATTATGAAAGGGGTCAGGAGCATTGAGAGTACAGATGCTGACAGAACCCCCTGATACACATCCTTTGAGATCACTCCTGCCGAGACTCCTGCCACGGCGAGCACGAATGAGAACTCGCCGACCTGGGCGAGGTTAAGTGCTGTATGTATTGTAATACGGATAGGACGGCTCATCAGATACATTGAGAAAAAACCGCCGATGAATTTGATAAGAAATATGCCCAGGACAAAGGCGACAACGAGTCCGAGGTTGTTCAGAAAAAATCCGGTATCCATTAGCATACCAACTGATATGAAAAACAGGCCGTTGAAACTGTCCTTGAAAGGGAGTATGGCTGATGCGGCTTCATGGACATACTCGGATTCCGAGATTACAAGTCCTGCAAGGAACGCCCCCAGTGCCAGTGAGAGGCCGAATTCGGATGTAAGAAAGGCAATCCCGAAACACAGAATCAGGATCGTAATAACAAAGAGCTCCCGGCTTTTTGTATGGACTATCTGATGGAGCAGTTTAGGCACAATCCACCTTGCAGAAAAGAGAACCAGTGCTACTATGGCGAGGGCCTTTCCAAAGGTCACAAGCAGGTCAACCACCCCGCTCTCTCCTGACATGATAGGAATAAAGAGCATGAAGGGCACAACGCAAAGATCCTGGAAGATGAGGATGCCCAGTGACATCCTTCCGGGGAGGGTGTCCAGCTCCGCCCTTTCTGAAAGAAGTTTCATCACGATGGCCGTGCTGCTCAGGGCGACCAGAAAGCCTATGAATACAGCGGTGCTGACAGAGCCCAGCCACTGATAGGAAATCAGGGCTGTCAGGGTTATGGCAATCAGGACATAGAGTCCTCCTATGCCGAAAACCTCCAGGCGCATCTTCAGAAACCTCTCAAGGGAAAACTCAAGGCCTATCGTGAAGAGCAGGAGTATTACTCCTATCTCTGCAAATACCTGGATAGTCTCTGTCTCTTTCAGGAGATGAAATCCATGAGGACCAAGCAGTATACCTGCCAGCAGGAAGCCCACGATTGAAGGGACCCTGATCCTCTGAAGCAGGAATACCACCACTGCAGATATGGTGAGGATGATTACAAGGGATTTCAGGAATGTCAATGCATGCATATGATAATCATGCCATTTCCGGCATGATTAGTCAATGACCTGGGCTGATTATTCGTAAATAGTGTTGTGAGAAATCAAAGCAGATGGTGGGCGACACCCCGTTTCAATCCTTATTTTTCTGGAAGTATCTTTCAGAGCTCAGAGAGGCTCTCAGACGGTCGGTTTTTTGGGG
>WFTX01000184.1 GCA_015485235.1 Nitrospirota bacterium
CGAGAGCCGCCTCATGGATCAGGTCCGAGGCATGGGGTCCTATTATATGCACCCCCAGTATCCTGTCTGTATCCCTCTCGCCTATGATCTTGATAATGCCGGAAATCTCGCCCATGGCATGGGCCTTTCCGAGGGCCCTGAATGAAAAATGGCCGGTAAGGTAGTCAATCCCCCGTTCCTTGACCTGGTGCTCTCTCAGGCCGACAGAGGCTATCTCTGGAGAGGTAAAAATTGCAGCAGGAACTACCGAGTAATCGATCTCTGCCTTTACTCCCATAATGTTTCTCGCTGCCACAATACCCTCCTTCGAAGCGGTATGGGCCAGCAGTATCCCTCCTGTTACATCACCAATCGCAAAGATACCAGGAACGGCAGTCTCCATCCTCCCATTGACTTTTATGTTCCCCCGTTCAGCCTTTTCGACCCCCACTTCTTCAAGACCGATCCCGTCGGAATTAAAGGCCCTCCCGATAGAAACGAGGACCTTCTCGGCAACTATCTCCCTCCCGTTGGAGAGAGTGGTATGCACACCGTCTTCCCTTACCTCTACCTTCTCGGCCTTCACCTCAGTATAGAGTTTGATCTTCTTTTTCTTCAGCTCTCTTTCGAGGAGTTTCGAGATCTCCTCATCCTCCGTTGCAACCGCTCTTGGCAGAAGTTCAACGATGGTTACCTCTGTCCCAAGCTCTCTGTAGATACAGGCAAACTCACATCCAATCACTCCTGCACCTACAATAAGCATGCTTTTAGGGATCTCTGTCAGCTCAAGTGCTTCCGTTGAAGAGATTATGTTCTTCCCATCAAAGGGGAAGGCCGGAATCTGGGCAGGCCTTGAACCGGTGGCGATGATTATACGGTCTGCCTCAACGGTCTCCTCTCCGGCATCGCTCTCTATTCTGATCTTCCGCTCACCTGTCAGGACCCCCCTTCCCTTCTTGAACTGGACTCCCCAGCTTTTGAAAAGACCCTTTATACCCTTGGTCTGGACCTCGATAACCTTTCTCTTCCGTTCAATAATCTTCTGAAGGTTCGGGAGCACCTCACCCCTGAGTTCCAACCCGAAGGACTCCATCTCCTTCACTTTTGAATACAACTCCGATGAGGCAAGCATCGTCTTGGTGGGAATACATCCGCAGTTCAGGCATGTTCCGCCCACCTCTTCATTCTCTACAACCAGAACTTCCGCTCCCATCTGCGCAGCCTTGAGGGCCGCCACATAACCACCGGGACCGGCACCAAGAACTGCCAGCCTCATTTGGCCTCCTCTTCGACATACCTTTCGTAATCCGTTGCATCGAGCAGTTGGTCGAGCTCCGAGGGATCAGACAGCTCCACCACGGCGATCCAACCCTTGTCGTAGGGTTCTTCGTTTATGATCTCCGGAGATTCATCCAGTTCCTCATTCACTTCGATTATTGTTCCTGAAACAGGTGCAATAACCGATGACGTGGCCTTTGTCGACTCGATCTCGGAAAACTCTGCATCCTTCTCGATTTCCGAGTCCAGATCAGGGAGATCGACATACACTATGTCTCCCAGCGCATCCTGTGCATAATCAGTGATACCGATAGTTGCTTTTCCCCCCGACACCCTCACCCAGGTATGCTCCTTGTGATATCTGAGATCTTCCGGGAAAGTCATCGGTTCCTCCTTGGACTTTTTTAATACCTGTAAAACAGGTTTGCCGGCTTACCGGAAACTCCTCCCCATCGCATCTACCTCTTCACTGAGGGGAGATTTATTATCATACTTCCTGGAGTTTTGATATATCAAGTACAGGATCAATGAGACGAACGACTGAGTAAAGCAACCGCAGCCTGTTTTCCCTTATCCGCTCGTCCTCGTCCATTACCAGAACCCCCTCGAAGAACCTGTCAATAGGGTCAGTGAGTTCACTGAGAAGACTGAATGCTGTATTGTACTCATCAGAATCCACTGCAGAGACGAACCTTCCGGAAATTCCGACAACTGCATCATGAAAGGCCCTTTCTTCCTGCATGCTGAAAAGGCCTGGATCGGGCTCTCCCTGGGGGCTCTTCCCTCTGAGGATATTATACACCCTCTTGAGCCCTGTTATTGTTCTGTTATAACCTGGAGAAGCCTTGAACGCCACCAGAGCATCAACAATCTTCATCAACCTTGAAAGGGGAAGGAAGACGGTCCTGGACTCGACGGCCCTGTAGATATCATGGGCTATTCCCTTTGAAAGGAGCAAGGGCTCAAGCCTGTTTCTGAAGAAATCGAGTATCTCCACCCTGAGAGCCTTGTCATAGCCGTCACCAAGCACCTCGGGCAGGGAGATGTCAAAAAGCCCCGCTATACCAAGGTCGTACTCCTTATCGGCAAGGATCCTGATGATGGCAACGGCATCGCGCCTCAGTCCGAAGGGATCTTCCGAACCTGTAGGAGTCATGCCTATGGAAAAAAAGGATATAATGTTATCAACCCTGTCCGCCAGGCTCAGCAGGGCACCGGTAGGTGTTTGGGGAAGATCGTCCTCAGCATGGGCCGGAAGATACTGCTCCCGGATGGCCTCGGCGACCTCCGGGTCCTCGCCGTCATGGAGGGCATAGTACTTTCCCATCAGGCCCTGAAGTTCAGGAAACTCATATACAACCCCTGTAAGCAGATCGGATTTTGAAAGCAAAGCAGCCCTCTCAGCCTTCTCCCTGTCCGCTGAAAACCTCTCCGCCAGATGTACAGCCACCCTTCTTACACGTTCCATCTTGTCATGAAGAGAGCCGAGCCTGTCATGGAAAGTCACCCGTTTCAGTTCAGGCAGACGTTCTTCAAGTGATTTCTTCAGATCATCATGGTAGTAGAACCGGGCATCCTCGAACCTCGCCCTTATGACCCTTTCTGCACCTTCTCTGACAGCGGCCCTGTTGTCAGGAGAAGTATTACTTATCACGATGAACCGGTTGAGAAGCCTTCCGTCTTCCCTTTCTATGGCAAAGTACTTCTGATGATCCTTCATCACTGTAGTCAGGAGTTCCCTTGGAAGTTCAAGGTATTCCTCTGAAAACTCACACAATACAGGATCGGGATGCTCCACGAGAAATGTGACCGTCTCCAGCAGCTCAGGGTCCTCGATAACCTTCCCGCCGGCCTCATCTGAGAGATCCCTTATTGAGGAAGAAATCATCCCCTTTCTCTCCTCGATCTCCACAATCACTTTGTGCTCCCTGAGCCTGGAGATGTATGCTCCGGGATTATCAAGACTGATTTCTTCCGGAGAAAGGAACCTGTGTCCTCTGGACCTGTCTCCGCTCGAAATCCCGTCTATCTGGAGTCTGACCACCCTGTCTCCATAGAGGGCGACAATCCAGTGAAGGGGTCTTACAAACCTGAGATCCCGGTTGCCCCACCTCATGGACTTAGGCTGATGCAGGGTAAGCAGTACCCTTTTTATGATCTCCGGAAGGACCTCTGAAGTTGCCCGTCCCTCCTCTTCCTTTACGACAGCTATGTACTCCCCCTTGCCCTTTGTCATTACCTGGAGTTCATCGATGGAAACACCCTGGGAACGGGCAAAGCCTTCGGCAGCCTTTGTGGGCTTACCGTTTTCATCAAATGCCACACTCCGGGGGGGACCGAATATCACTTCTGAACCCGCCTGCTGACTCGGAGACAGCCCTTCTATTACAAGGGAAAGCCTTCTGGGGGTCCCCATCGTCCTGATGGATCTGAAGTCTATCCTGTTTGCCTTGAGTTCCCGCACAAAACCATTCTTCATGCCATCCAGGAGAAGTCTGACAAACCTGGCAGGTATCTCCTCTGTCCCTATCTCAATGAGAAAGTCATTCTCTGCATCAACAACAGGAAGCGGTTCAGCCGTATCCCTCTCATCAGCGCCATGACTTTCATTGCCTGCCCCGGTGGCCTGACGGAGCAATGGAAAGCCCATCTCCTCTCTCTGCCGGTAAAAGGCCTCGGCTACAAGTTTGGCTATCCCCCTTACCTTGGCGATGTAACCGGTCCTCTCCGTAACCGAGAGGGCCCCCCTTGCATCCAGAAGGTTGAAGGTATGGGAACACTTCAGGCAATACTCATAGGCAGGGAGAACAAGCCCCTCGGCAATCAGTCTCCTTGCTTCCTGCTCAAAGGCATCAAAGTTTGACTTGAGAAGTTCCACATTGGCATAGTCGAAGTTGAATCTGGAAAACTCCACCTCTCCCCTGTGATGGACCTCTCCGTACCTGATACTCTCGTTCCACATGAGGTCATAGACACTGTCCACTCCCTGGAGATACATGGCTATCCGCTCTAACCCGTAGGTTATCTCCAGGGAGACTGGCTTGAGATCAATACCACCAACCTGCTGAAAATAGGTAAACTGAGTTATCTCCATCCCGTCGAGCCAGACCTCCCACCCAAGCCCCCAGGCCCCGAGGGTCGGAGACTCCCAGTCATCCTCCACAAACCTTATGTCATGTTTAAGCGGATCAAGTCCAAGCGCCCGGAGGCTTTCAAGGTAGAGTTCCTGGCTGTCATCGGGGGATGGTTTTATTATCACCTGGTACTGGTAATAGTGCTGGAGACGGTTCGGGTTCTCTCCATACCTTCCATCGGTTGGCCTCCTCGATGGTTCCACATAGGCGACCTTCCAGGGTTCAGGTCCAAGAACCCTCAGGAATGTGGCAGGGTGAAAGGTCCCGGCCCCGACCTCCATATCATAGGGCTGGAGCAGGAGGCAACCCCGCTCATTCCAGAACTCATTCAGTTTTATGATGATCTCCTGAAAATTCATGCTCTCTCCAAAGAGGTTAAATATAAAGAATAGCAGGGAGGTTTGTCAATTTGAACAGAGCCGTTCCGGTCTTATAAACTAACATATTTGTGATATACTAATAATTACATCAGTAAAGCCCTGAACCGCGACCTGTGAGCAGGCGGGGCTCA
>WFTX01000185.1 GCA_015485235.1 Nitrospirota bacterium
CAAAACAGTATTTAATGCGACAGGATTTAACCATAAACACTCTTGCCCTTTTTCACCTGAACGGTGAAACCTTTTACATTAGAGACCGGTACTGTCGGTGTCGCTAAATCCTGATTTTTCGTCAGCCCCGGCCGCCTTATGTGTTTTTGACTTAAAATGAAGAACCCTGCGGCAAGACCGCAGGGTATCTTCGATATGCTCGATACGAGTCCGTACCGGATAAGGAAGTTTTATTTCATTATATTCGCTCGCTATGCATATTCAATCGGCAATTTTCCAATTTTTGGACAACTTGATTTATTACCACTGTTTCTATTATATTAATAATCTGATTTTACCTGAAAGGAGGCTTGATGGCAAGGAAGAACCTATCAGCACTGAAGCGTGTAAGACAGTCGAGAAAACGTGCTGTCCGGAACAGGGCATGGAAGAGTACTATCAAGACACTTGTGAAGAAGGTAGAGGCCGCTGTGGCGGCAAAGGATAAAGAGGCTGCTGAGACGAGCCTGAAGGCTGCAATCAAGGCTATTGACAAGGCGGCTTCAAAGGGGATTATTCATTCAAATACTGCATCAAGAAAGATATCCCGCCTTATGAAGAAGGTGTATTCCGCCTTCAAATCTGAAGCAGCCTGATCAGGAGGTCTTCAAGGGGATATTCACCGCCAGTGGACTTGGCGAGCTTGTCAGCCTCCAGTATCGCCCTGAAGACCCTTCTGTAATAGGATGGCTTCCCCCCTTTTTCCGTGAGGCTTGTAAATTTGTAGTTTATCGCCCCGATTGCAGGTATGGGCTCTATGGAATCCTTCATGGAGTTGAAAAGTTTGAATACACCATCCTGGTCCCTGTTTGCAAGGGCGGTCGTGAGGTTGAATATGCTGGTCTGAATTCCTCCTGCGACCAGACCGTTCAGGTCGTTAAGCGTTATCTTTCCCTTGCCCAGCAGACTCAGTTTCTCGATCTCCCTGGCTATCTGACCTGTATTACCTGCCGTTATTCCGGCAAGAAGGTCTGCCACATCCCTTCCGATGATGATCCCTTCTTCCTTGCCCCTGTTTATGATCCATTCCAGGAGTTCCCTTCCCTTCAACTCGAGGGAGAGGATCTTGCCTGAGCTGAGGGCAGCCTTCAGGTCTCTGGCAGGCGGTTTTTCCGAAAGCATTATGAGAGAGGTTTCAGGAAAGGGGGCTTTTATATAATCCAGAAGTTTTTTCAGTTTTCTGCTTCTGAACTTGTGTGTGTTTTTTATGAGGACGGTCTTTTTTTCACCAAAGAATCCCGGTGTCCTTAGGGCTGTGATGATGGAGTCCATATCAGGCTGTTCGTATTCCGGTGCGTCTCCGTCAAAGATTGCCAGAGAGAGGGAATCCTTTTCCGGTGTGAGAGATCCGGTGATTTTCCTTCCAGCCTCTGTCAGGAGGTAGCGGTCTTTTGAATGGATGAAATACACAGGTGCCGGGAAGCCGGCCCGCTCTTCCCTTGTGAATGCCCTGAGGCTCAACTTCCGGCCTCTCCATAAGTGATGAGAATCAACAGCCGTCTGGAGAGATCGCGGAGGGCCTTCTCGTTGGCTATCTCCCTCTTGGCCTGAACCTCCTCTATGCTGCCTGAGGCGGAGAACGTCTCCAGGAACTCCGACTCAAAGCCCTTCTTCTCCCATCTCCTTTCCCCGGGGCCTTCTGCGGTGATATCAGCTTTTATCCTGACCCTGTATTCAGCAGAAAGGTCGTTCCTTATGCTGACTGTCTGAAGGCTGTACCGGGTGAATATCACAGAAAGGCGGACATCTCCCTGTTTGTCCACTTTGAGCCCCCTTGAAAGGGCCTCCTCAGTGAAGACGCGGATGAAGGTGTCCTGCAGCCCGGGCTCGAAGGTCCTGTTCTGGACAGACTCCACAGTAATGCTCCTGAAGGGAAGGACTGACTTGTTGACCATGGTATATCCGCATCCAGCCAGCAGGATAACAACGACAAGAAGAAGTCCCGGATATCTCATCTCTTTTTCCCTTTCCTCTTTCTCCAGAGTGTATGGACTCCTGAATTGAACTTTTCCAGAAGCCTCTTTGCCCAGACGAATTCACCTGCAAGGAGGGCAAGGGCAACGGGGATAACAACCGTTGCAGGTCCTGGCAGGACAATCAGGGCTATCCCGATGAGCAGAAGGGTAAAGCCGAGGACTATTCTTATCACCCTCTTAGCCTGCGCAAGTGTCCTGACTGTCAGCCTGCTTATAAAGATCCGAAATATTGTATCCATCTGGTCAGTTTTTATTATAAACCAAAGTGCAGGCTTTTTATCATGTATAGAACTGGTGGAGGCGGACAGTGATCCTGGGGCAACAAAAAGTTCCTTTCTTCCTGCTGAATCCTGTTCATCCTGGTCACCTCTGAGCATCATATCAGGAGTGGGTCTGTTATGAGCGGTTTGACTGATTTCAGGAACCTGCCTGACAAAATATGACATGGTGCGTCAAAAAACATACATTAATCAGACTCCGGATAATGGTAACTACATGTAATTCAATAATTCCTGTTCTGGTATAAATATTGCTTAATATAATTGTTCAATAATATACGATAAAGACCTTAACTAATCATTAAAGGAGGTAACGGGACGATGAAGAACTGCTGGGAGTTCATGCAGTGCGGGAGGGACAGAACAGGGGACTGCCCCGCCTACACAAAGAAGGCCGGGAAGATATGCTGGGTGGTGGCAGGTACGATGTGCGGCGGTGAGGTCCAGGGGACCTTTGCAAAGAAGATCGAGAGTTGCCTGAAATGTGACTACTACATTTATGCCACCTCACCTGATGACTTGTGCCACCTTTCCTGAGACGGGAAAGATAACTTAATACTGGTCAGGGATGCCGGGACGGACAAAAAGAATCTGTCCTGGCATCTCGGACAGAAAACTTTTCAGGGATTGATGGTTAAGCTGTATCTTACTTTTAGCCGTTGTGCACAAGAGATGATCTTTGAGCGTCCCAGCTTTTTTACCTTACTTTAGCTTCTGCAGTAATTATCCTTATCTCCGTGGCATCCCGAAAAAAATTCCTTCAATAATGTAAAATACCTGCACCGTAATTCCCATGATGATCTACTATTACAGAAGGCCTGTACTTGAAGGCGATGGTGTAAGAAGGCTCCTTGAGTCACTGAAGGAGCGTCTGGCAAAGGGATCTCCCATACCCACGGGGCTTCTTACCGAGTACTGTTATTATATCGAGGCGGAGAGCCCTCCTGCCGGAAGGGAGGAAGATGTCCTCCGGTGGCTCCTTTCAGAGACTTTTGAGCCGGAGAACTTTTCTGACAGGTCCTTCCTGGACGAGGGAAAGGGCATCATGGTTGAGGTCGGACCAAGGATGAACTTCACTACTTCCTGGTCCACAAACGCCGTCTCCGTCTGCATGGCTGCAGGACTCAGTGGAATCAAGAGAATCGAGAGGTCGCGGCGGTATCTCCTCCTCTTTGATTCTGTCCCTGTAAAGGAAGATACGGAGAGAGTCCGGTCAGCCCTCCTCCCACTGATACATGACAGGATGACGGAGACTTCCTATCCTGAGAGGCTCAGCACCTTTGAGACCGGTATCAGGCCGGAACCAGTCTTCACAGTCCCCCTCATCGAGGAGGGAAAGGATGCCCTCCGGCGGATAAACAGGGATATGGGCCTCGGCCTTGACGACTGGGATATTGATTACTACTACCGCCTCTTTGTGGAAGAGATAGGGAGGAATCCCACCAATGTGGAGTGTTTCGACCTCGGGCAGTCAAACAGTGAACATTCCAGGCACTGGTTTTTCAAGGGCCGTCTGATAATAGACGGGCGGGAGGTTCCCGGATCCCTGATAGACCTGATCGGCGAGCCCCTCAGAAAGAACCCCCGGAACAGTGTGATCGCCTTCAAGGACAATTCAAGCGCGATCAGAGGATATGAGATAGAGGGCCTTATCCCGTTGCTTCC
>WFTX01000186.1 GCA_015485235.1 Nitrospirota bacterium
ACTTTATTATATCATATTATTTTTCGAATAAGGGCCAGTGGTGTCCAAAACAATCCTGATTCCGCAGGGAGATTGTGTTTTCGCAGCCTTGCCGCCTCCCCTTGAACTTGTTTTGGACAAGATGTGAAATAAGGCAATCGTGAAGGCCGTTGATATACCGGATAAGACCCTTAAAATGTTGAAGCAGATATTTACTGCACAAAAAATGCACACTTTGATCTGGTTAGAGAGGCTGGCTTATGGTCAGCGGGTTTGCAGCTGCCTGTTTTATGAAGAAAAAAGGTGGCGCGCCCGGGAGGATTCGAACCCCCGACCCTCTGATTAGAAGTCAGATGCTCTATCCTGCTGAGCTACGGGCGCACTGAAAGAGCCCAGGCAATCAGAGTCTTTAATAATACAACAGCAACGGTATTTTACTCAAGTGACATTCCAAGTGGAAAGCACTGAAAAGCATGTTTTTTCAGGCAGTTACACAGACCGTGTCTTCAGTTGGTATAAATACTATCCAAGGTCTTTCTTACAATATGGGCTATCTTCCTGGGCGTTACAGGTTTCCGGACGAACTCGGTGCCCTCCTTCAGGATTCCCTGCTTCACTATGGCATCCTCGGTATATCCTGACATGTAGATCACCTTTATCCCCGGACAAAGGATCCTGATCTCCCGTGAAAGATCGCCTCCACCCATCCCAGGCATTACTACATCGGTGAGAAGAAGGTGCAGACTTCCTTCATACCTGCAACAGATCTCCAGGGCCTCCTTCCCGTTTGATGCCACAAGCACATTATACCCAAGACCTGACAGTGTTGAGTATATGAGTGCCCTGACCTCTTCATCATCCTCAGCAAGAAGAATCGTCTCATTGCCGGGAATCATATGATTCTCCTCTTTCATCTGTACTCCCCGCTCATTAATTGCATCATGAGCCGGGAGATATATCCTGAAAATCGTCCCCTCCCCCAGTCTGCTTTTGATATCAATAAATCCACCAATCTGTGTGACTATCCCATAGACGGTTGAAAGTCCAAGCCCTGTCCCCCTTCCTTTTTCCTTGGTGGTGAAAAATGGTTCAAATATATTCTCAATCAGATTCTCAGGAATGCCGATGCCTGTGTCCGAAACACTCAAAACCACATACTTCCCCGGAAGAGCCTTTCCTGTAACCTGTTGTATCTCTTCAGCCAGCACCTCGTTCTTCGTAGCAATGGCCAGCCTGCCTCCAAGGGGCATAGCATCCCTTGCATTGATGGCGAGGTTCATTATCACCTGCTCCATATTAGATGTATCTGCAATCACGCCCATGAGATTGTCGTCAAGATCCGTCTTTATCTCAACATCCTCTCCAATCATTCTCTCAAGCATCTTCTTCATGTCCATTACCACGGTATTCAGATTCACTATCTCAGGTTTAACCACCCTTCTCCGGCTGAATACCAGTAGTTGCTCCGTCAGTCGCGAAGCCCGCGTTGATGCATCATGAATGGTCTCGAGATATTTTCTGAGCGGATTCCCTTGATCCGTTCTCATCAGGGCAAGTTCCGAATATCCCATTATGGCGCTAAGGATATTACTGAAATCATGGGCCACTCCGCCGGCCAGCCTTCCTATCGCCTCCATCCTCTGGGCTTGAAGAAACTGGCTTTCCAGTTCCTTCTTTTCTGATATATCCCTTATAACCATCTGGAGCGCCTTCTCACCGTTATATTTGAAGACAGTCAACGCTATCTCTATATCCACCCCCGTAGTCCCTCCTGACATCAACCTGCCCTCCCATATGGCGGATTCTATTCTCCCTTCGTTCAATCTCCGCCTTACCTGCCGGAGACTCTCACGGCATTCCGCACTGACTATCTCGTCAAACATCCTTTCATTAAGTGCTTCCTTAGAAAAACCGGTAAGTTTCTCCCCCCGTGGGTTGGTATAAATTATCCTGCCCAGCCTTTCAATTATGATCGCATCAGGACAGCTCCCAAAAAGTGCATTCAGGTTCTTCAATTCCCTTCTGACCGCCACGGATTTTGATATCCAGAGGGCTATAACGAGTATTATGAATGTGAAAAAGAGAAATACCTTGACATATGTCCCGAGGTCTCTCTCTCTGAAGGGAAGGGAAAAGGAAAACCACTTAATGGAGAGGTCCTTTTCTATCATCCCCTTGCCGAGTTCCTCCAGTTTATCATTAAATATCCCGAGGAGGTCACGTCTTTCAGGATTTACAGGAAAGGCGAGTTCTGCTTCCTGAAGAAAAAGGGGGCCCTTCAAGTCCCGGCCGACAATCAGCTGCCCACTGTACTTCTCAAGTATCAGGTACACAGAGTTTATGTAATCATTCAACACTACATCAACATCCCCTCGTGAGAGGGCTTTGAAGCTTTCCTCAGTGGAATCAAAGGCGACAACACCGGCTCCTGCAAGCCTGCCGGCTATAAGCTCTCCAGTTGCTCCCCTTTTCACGCCCACTTTCCGGCCTGTGAGTTGTTTAAGATCAAGGTACTCCCCCACCCTGAACACAGGAACCAGCCCTGTGTGAAGATAGGGCCTTGTGAAGAGAAGTCGTTTTTCCCTTTCAGGTGTCCTGTATATGGCCCCTATCGCCAGATCTGCTTCACCTGTCTGCACCTCACGGAGTGCCTCTCCAAAGGAGGTAATATGAATAGGGCAATCGAGACCCTTTGCAGTGCAGATTATATTGAGGATATCTACGTCAAACCCCTTAAGTTCACCGTCCTCATAAAAAAGAAACGGCTCGTACAGTGCGCCTACAACCTTTACGGTCCCCCCTCTTTCAGCACCCAATCCAGAGGAATAAGACAGCAAGAGGATGCCGGCCAACCCGAGGACCAACATTATTCTTATCTTGCGTACCATCGTACCATCCCTCTTATCTTATCGGCAATCCATGATAAAGCTTTAACTTATGCCTTGTCTGTGATATAATAAGTTAATGAACGGGACCGCCATTTTCATAATAGCCGGTGCCATTGCAATAGGGGTTCTATTTCTGGCAATGGCGCTTTTACAACTCAGGAAAACCCTTATCAGGGTAGAGCAGTTCCTTGACCAGACAGAACAGAGTCTGACTCCTACACTTGCTGAACTTCAGGAGTCGCTGAAACAGCTTCGGGAGATCACGGAAGATATAAACTCGGTTACACAGGGGGCCAGGAACATTTCCGATGCATTACAGGATACCGCTGAAAACATCCGCTCAGTCACTAAGACGGTCTCGGGGCTGAGAAGGGAAACAAACGCCTTGGTCGCCGGGCTTAAGGCAGGTTTCAGCACGGGTTTTAAGATTATGGTAAAAAATCTGATCCAGAAAGGAGGTTAACCATGGCTGACAAAGAAGGTTACAATGCTGGGTCAATATTTCTTGCCTTTTTGCTGGGGGGAATTGTTGGTGCCGGTGCAGCCCTGCTTCTTGCTCCCCAGTCAGGTGAAGAGGCGAGAAGAAGGCTGAAGGATATGGCTGAAGATGCCCGTGAGAAATCCACGGAGTATGCTGAAGAGATCAAGGAACGGGTAACCAAGGGAATCGAAAAAGGTAAAGAGACGATTACCGAAACCATTGAGAAGGGAAAGGAAACCCTTACTGAAAAGAAATCAGTCCTCTCATCAGCAATTGAGGCCGGGAAGGAGGCCTTTGAAAAGGAGAAAGAGAAACACAGTGAGGCATGAGATCTGATGTAACAGATTTATCTCGAAGGCCGGTTCAGAGCCGGCCTTTTTTTTGTTCTCTGACCATTCCGGTGAAGATATCAGCAGTCTTTATCTATACCCCATCCCATCCCACCTCCCCTTTATGACATAAATCATAGTTTTTCCTTTTCCATGAGTGTACAATATAATCAAGAAACACGATGGAAAGGAGGTCAGTGGTTATGACAGCAACCAAGAAGTTCAACAAGGATACAGTGATTGGAGATATCGTAAAATCAAGCCCGGAGGCTAAGAAGGTGATCGAGAAGTATTTCGGCAATGGCTGTTTTACCTGCCCGGGAATAAAGGTGGAGTCCATATCCTTTGGGGCAATGATGCACAATGTTGATCCCCAGAAGATCATTGACGAGCTTAACGCACTGGAGGAATAATATGGAAGTTAAATGTTTTGTCTGTGGAACTGAAGACAAGGATCGTGTATACCTGCCATGTTTTCATCAAGGAGAAGAAAAGACGGTCTGTACCAGATGTCTCCCCATGCTGATACATGGAGCCCATTAACCCTCCCCCTCCAAGAACCGGAAGTTCAACTCCCCCGCTTCCGGTTCTTTTTTTTTTCACCCGCCTCATTTAAAGGGTTGATGGCAATTCTCTTGGTTCTTTGATATAATGAGAATAGGGACAGGATGCTATAACTAATGGAACTTCCGGGACGGTTACCATGTACACACCTGCCATTATACACATATATCGGGAAGGGAGGTAGAAATGGGTTACACTCAGGTTGCGCTGGGGGACAGACTCTACGAGCTTTATCCGGAACTGGAAAAGCATGACATCAGGATGGCTATTGAATTCGACGAGGGAAAAGACTCGTGGATAATCAGGTTTCAGAAGGGAGATATGAAGCGGTATGCCATACTTGACAGGAAAGACGCTGACGCCTGTATGGAAGGCTATGTCTGCATCTATCTTGGTGTCCTGATAGACCAGTACATAAATGAACTGAAGAAGGGTGGATAGGCAGGCAGTTCCCGATTCCTGTTTTCAGCAACAGCAACCAATAACCGGCAACCATCAACCATTTTCTGGAGGTCTTTATGGCAAAGGTATATGTTGTATATCACAGCACTTACGGTCATACAAAATTACAGGCTGAGGCTGTGGCAAGGGGGGCGGGTCTGGCAGAAGGGGTAGAGTCAGTCCTGTTTACTGCTGCAGAGGCAATTGAGAGGTTAGACGATCTTGACAGCGCCGATGCAATAATCTTTGGCACAGCAACATATATGGGCAATATCTCTGCTGAACTCAAGAGGTTCATGGAGGCATCAGTAAAAAAGTGGTTTGCCCAGGCATGGAAGGACAAGATAGCCGGTGGATTTACAAACTCGAGTTCCTTCTCAGGTGACAAGCT
The DNA here is from genome assembly GCA_015485235.1 of Nitrospirota bacterium. Taxonomy (GTDB): domain Bacteria; phylum Nitrospirota; class Thermodesulfovibrionia; order Thermodesulfovibrionales; family JdFR-85; genus WFTX01. The sequence continues at coordinate 5,074 of WFTX01000186.1, forward strand.
GAATACACTCCAGGGGATCATGACCTTTGCCATGCAGCACGGTATGATCTGGGTTGGTAATGCCATGTTCCCTGCAGCCAATGACATGGACTCCATGAACTCAACAGAAGGCCCCGGACCGGATGCTCACAACCGCCTGGGATCCTTCATCGGCCCCATGGCCGCAAGTTTCCAGGTTAATCCTCCCGATGCACCCCCGAAAGGTGACATCGAGACGGCAGAGCTCTATGGGAAGCGTGTGGCAGAGATCACGCTTCATTTTATTAAGGGCAGGGAATAGTCTTCAGTCTTTTCATTGTCTCCCTGTAGCCTGCCTCGATGGCTTCTTCTGCCCTGTTGAATTCAAGAAACCTTATATGCCCCAGTGGAGGCTCTATCAAAAGATCAGGCGGGTTTATTTTTAACCTTGAATTGGTGATCTGGGCCTCCATGATGTTTATGGCTGATAGCAGAACATCAAATATATTAGGGTCCTTGTCCTCTGATATCCACTTCCTCACCTGCTTAAGCAGAGGTAGTTCTATCTTCTCAAATTTTTCATTCAATGCCTTCAAAGCCCTGTTTTTAATATTGTCTTCATATTTCCTTTGAATCTGTGAGGACCCTTTTATATTTGTAAGGCTCTTTTTTTCAATAATATCCTGATTAAGGTTTACAGCAATGACAAAATCTGCCCCCATATCCCTTACAACATTAACAGGCACAGGGTTCACCAGCCCGCCATCAACGAGCACAGCATCATCCCTGATGACAGGTGTGAATATGCCCGGCACAGAGATGCTCGCCCTTACAGCCTCAATAACGTCGCCTTCTGAGATTACAACCTCCTGTCCGTTATTCAGTTTTGTTGATACAGCAGAGAATTTTACAGGCAGGCCCTTTATGTCCTCGCCATGAACATAGTTCCGGATAAAATTTGTTACCTTCTTGCCATCAATCAGACCTGAACGGGGGAGTGTTAAATCAAGAAAGCCGAGAATCTGTCTCCAGTCGATCTGGAGCACTATCTGTTTCAAGGCATCAAGCCTGCCGGATGCAAAAACAGCACCTACAAGGGCACCGATACTTGTTCCTGAGACATATTGAATATCATAGTCTGATTCGAGAAGGGCTTCTATCACTCCGATATGTGCCCATCCCCTGGCAGATCCACTCCCGAGGGCAAGTCCAATCCTCTTTTTCTTTTTCGTGTGCATAATCACTGGTTATCCAGCTTGTTCAACTGCCCTTTAATTGCCTCCCTTAGTAACTGAACAGACGGGACATTGCTGAGCCTTCCCGAGGGCTCGGAAAACATCCTTCAGGAAAAACCTGTTATATCAACAGGCTGGATGTCTTCTCCGTTTATAAGCACGGAGGGAGAGCCTCTCAGGCCAAGACTCCGGGCCTCATTTTCTGTTACACGATAGAAATTAACTTCTGCCTCAACGCCTTCCGCCTCTAAGGCCCTTTTCATATTTTCTCTCAGTGATTCCTCAGATGCACAGGCCATCGACATGTAACAGTCTATTCTCAGAGTCATTCATTTCCTCCTTTCTATATACCTCACGCCAGGCAGGCCTTCAAAATCGCTATCCTGTGTCCAGATAGTTGCATTGTATTTCCTTGCCGTTGCAAGGACTACACTATCGGCAAGAGGCAGCTTCAGTTCATGCCCAAGTTTTGCAGACAACAATGCAATCTGCGTATCAAGTGCCACTACCTCGGCCTGTTCCATAACAGCTATAACCTGAAGGGCTAAGTCTTCCCCCTTCTGACAAAGGGTTGATTTGAAGACTTCATGTATGCAGATTGAGGGGACAATCAACTCTAAAATATTACTCAGTGGTTTTTCGAAAAAGCCGGCATTCGGTCCGTCTGCAAAATACTCAAGCCATCCACAGGAATCCACAAGGTTCATACCCTGTCTCTGTCCCTTTTAACATCAGTACTGATCCCCCTGAGAACACCTCTCATTTTCTTTACATCCCTGACGGGAATGATCTCTATTCTGTTGAGATATTGAATGATCTGCAGTTTTTCACCAGGCCTGATTTCCATGGATTCCCTGATCTCTTTGGGAATCACAATCTGATACTTCGGCGAAACAGTAACGGCCTTCATATGACGATACCTCCATCGATAATCATTTTGTAATACTTATTATAGCACAAAGTTGAACTGATAATTCCATTCATTCCCGTTCTGTTCTCCCGATAACCTTCCCCCTGTATCCTCCCGCCCTTGAGACAGCCTCCTCAAGGGCCTCATCACTGACTTTCCCATCAACTACCACCCATGCCTTCTTCTCCTTGAAGGAGACCTTCGCCTTTTTTACGCCTTCAACCCCTTCCAGGGATTTTCTTATCGCCAGGGGTCAGAGCTGGCAGGTCATGCCCTCTATCTCCATTATCACCT
>WFTX01000187.1 GCA_015485235.1 Nitrospirota bacterium
ACACAAAGGGGGTCTTCCCGCTTGCCGATATCCCGATGACGATGTCCTCTCCTGTTACCTCTTCCATCGTGACCCTGCCGGAATCTTCGTCATCTTCAGCCCCCTCCATTGAGGCAAAGACCGCCTCTTTTCCGCCTGCCATGACCGCCTTCACCCTCTCACCAGTGATACCGAAAGTGGGAAAGAGTTCAGCCGCCTCAATCACACCGATTCTCCCGCTTGTGCCGGCCCCGACGTAAAAGAACCTTCCCCCTGACCTGAACCGCATGACAGCATCCTCCACCAATTGTTCGATGGAACCCCTCGCATCCCGGAGCGCAGCAGGGATGGAGTCGTAATCCCTGACCATCCGGTCAATAATCTCCCCTGTTGTCAGGAGGTCAATCTCTTCTGAACGGACATTCCGGTCTTCCGTGGACATGGCGGTATCCTTCAGGTTATAGATTACAGAAACCCGCCCCCCTTTGACAATCAGTCTCCATACAGTAGTTTCCCCAATTTTCCGGCTTCTTGTTAAATACAGGACCCTCTCTTGACGGGAGAGGGTTGGGATTGGAGGGAAGATTTTCATGCATTGTGCTCCCCATTGTTTCCGCCGGGGGTCCGGTCAGAGGCCCGAGCCCGCTGGATTTTGAGGTCTTAAATTGTTTAGTATTTAGATAGATATAGTATCGGGGATTCTGTGTTTTATCTGTGCAAATCCATTATTTCTGTGTTTATCAGTGTCCAAATTTCACAGAAAGGGGGTTACCTTGATTCCTGTTGTAACGGCATCAGAAATGAGAGAAATCGACAGGAAGACCATAGATGACTACGGCCTTCCTTCACTCGTCCTGATGGAGAGGGCCGGGCTTGCGGTCGTAAAAAGGATAATAGAGGCATTCGGTGGAAACCGAAAATTCCTCATCCTCGCAGGAGGTGGAAATAACGGAGGTGACGGTCTTGTCGTGGCCCGCAATCTTCATAACCTCGGCCTTGAGGTTACAGCCTATCTGGTTTCACCACCTGACCGCCTGAGCCCTGACTGTAAGAGGCAGTTTGAGATCGCCGCGAAGATGGGGGTGAAGGTGGTTCATGATCGGACTCCCGGAAAGAGCAAACTCGATGAGTCCGTGATAGTGGATGCCATCCTGGGGACAGGCCTTAACAAACCCGTCAGGGCCGAACTTGCCAGGCTTATAAACTCCGTGAACCGGGCTGAAGGCCCTGTCGTCTCAGTAGATATCCCTTCGGGCATATCTGCCGACACCGGCGAGGTGATGGGCTCTGCAGTCATGGCGAACCTCACCGTCACCTTCGGCCTTCCCAAAAGGGGACATCTCCTCCCGCCGGGTTCTGAATATTCCGGTGAACTCTTTATTGAAGATATCGGGTTCCCGGCTGAAACACTTGAAGACCCCACCGGCAGATGCAGCCTGATCCAAAGGGCAGATGCCTCAACCCTCATCCCACCGAGGTTCAGGAACTCCTACAAGGGGACTTACGGACATGTCCTCATTGCCGGTGGCTCCCCCGGAAAGACCGGCGCCCTCCTCCTTGCAGGCCGTGCCGCACTCCGGACCGGCTCCGGCCTTGTAACACTCGCTACTGAGAGTAGCACCTCGGAGGTAATCACACCTTCCGTCCTTGAAGAGATGCTCCTTCCTCTTGAATTCAGTGAAGGAGATTATTCTTCCGCCCTTGACCAGGTCTTCGAGTTTCTTGATGAAAGAGGCGATGTCCTGGCAATAGGTCCGGGGCTTGGAAGGGACGAGCTGAAAAGGGACTTCACGCTGGAGCTCATAGCAAATACGCGGGTGCCAATGGTAATTGATGCCGACGCATTGTATCACCTTGCCTCTCTAACTGAGGCCGGATTAAAGAAACTCTTTGAGAGGCTCAGGGCCCCTGCCCTTCTGACACCCCACCTTGGCGAGATGAGCAGACTTTTAAAGAAAGGGGCAAAGAACCTGAAGGATGATCCCCTGGAAGCTGCAAGGAGGTTCTCACTGGAGACAGGGACCGTCCTCGTCCTCAAGGGAGCACCCACGATCGTGGCATCCCCTGAAGGAGAGGTCTTCCTGAACAGCACCGGCAATCCCGGGATGGCAGCGGCAGGCTCAGGTGATGTACTGACCGGGATGATCGCCTCCCTCATAGGGCAGGGACTTCCTCCCCTTGAAGCGGGAATCCTCGGTGTCTATCTCCACGGCCTTGCCGGAGATCTGGGTGCCGGGGAACTGGGCGAGCACTCCCTGACTGCCGGAGACATCATAAACCACATACCCGCTGCCTATGAATCTTTGTCATAGTCCCCAAAAGATGCACTTCCGAAGTGCATCTTTTGGGGCGTGTACCTATAGCCTCGACATCCGGTTTCTTAGTGCAAACCCGCTGAGTTCAGGAAGCGGCCCCGCCCCCCTGTACTGGACCATCACCTTGTGGGTATCACCCATCCCTAAAATCAGCCCCTTTATCTTCGGTAGATCCCTCTGAAAATCCTTATCCCTCTCAAGCCGCTCAGAGACAAGCCTGTCCAGCCCGGATGAGATCAGGAATGTCCCCTGCGGGGCATATCCCACCAGCCTGAACCCGGCCTCCTCACCCCAGTCCCTGAGGGCTGTGAAGTTTACATGGGTGGTGATATCCTGCTTCCCAGGATTCAGGGAGGGGTCTTCCACGACCTGATGCCTGTAATACGAGAGGAGGGTTCCCCTGTTCCTCTCGGGCGCATAGTACTCCCAGGCCGGATAACCGTAGTCAATGCTCATCATGAACCCCTCTTCCATAACCCTGCTGACCAGCCTCAGAAACTCCCTGAGTTCAAGATTAACCTCAGTCCTGTACCCCTCAATCCTGGGAATATCATATTTATCTATATAGTCCAGAAGCTGTGGGTTTTCAACCGGTAAAAGGACCTCCCTGAAGCCATCCTCCTCGCATGCAAGGTGGACCTCACTGAATCCATCCATGTACTCAATGAGA
>WFTX01000188.1 GCA_015485235.1 Nitrospirota bacterium
GTTTAGGTTTACATCATCAACTAATGGGGGTGCTTATGAAAAAGAGCGGGCAAAAGGGCAGTTTTGAGGAAAAACTGAGGGCATACTCAAAGGCGGCAGCAGGGGCGCTGATGGTTGCACCGGTTGCAGTGGGCATGACAGCCCTCATGCCGGAAAGGGCAGAGGCTGCAATTCATTATAGCGGGGTTAAGAATGTGCATCTTTCACCTGGCAGCAAATATAAGGTCAACATGGATACAGATACTAACGCCTTCGGATCTTCAGATGAGTTCTATTTTACGCTCCATAAAACTTCACAACAATATACAAAGTACTACGCCACAGGGAGTTCACTTACAAGCACACAAAGAAGGGGCCGGTTTCTTTTAGCAGTAAACAATCCATATGGCTCCCATCTTGGTGAGCCTCCGTTGAATTCCATTATTGACGAAGGGAAAAACCTTCCTGCCGGATACCAGATTGGCCCCTCTGCAACGCACTGGTATGGAAAGTTTCATACTGCAAACTCAAAATATTATCCCTATTTTGCTAAACTTGCAGGTATGGCAACGAAGACCTCATTTACTCATACTACGGGAAGTTCCATGACTCCCACCAATACTAAGACATTTACATATGGCAATTTTATCGGTACTACAGGTTTTCTCGGGGTCAGATTCGATACCGGCACTGTGGCGCCATGTTATCACTACGGCTGGATAAGAGTATCTGTAAATACTGATGTTACAGAAGCAATCATCCACGACTGGGCATACGAGGACCAGTGTAATACCCCCATCCGTGCAGGTGATACGGGGCAGGTCACTACCGTCCCTGCCCTCAACCAGTGGGGTGCCTTTGCACTTGTGGCACTCCTTGCCGCAGGCGGTGCAGTCACCCTGAGGCGAACGGAAGAAAAGGCTTAAAATTCAGTAAGGAAAAACCATTTTATGAAGAAAGGCAGGGCGATCGCCCTGCCTTTTTCCCTTAATTTGACAAAGCGTTTCATATCTGATAGAATGTATCAAGTGGTTATCCTTTCTATATGGGGGGAGACACCGGGTTTTCCAATTTTATATTACAGGGGAGGTAGCTTTGCCTGAAAAGAAATCATTTGAGGAAAGATTGCGTTCTTATTCAAAAACTGCTTCAAGCACCATTTTGTTGGCTCCAACAGCCCTATGCATGACAGCCCTCATACCGGGAAGGGCTGATGCCGCCATCCACTACAGCGGAATACAGGACCTGACGGTCTCATCCTCAACTGCCAACAAGTACCATCTTATTGATCTGGACGGCGATGGCAGCTACGATGCAGGGTTTGTCTTTGTTCCTCTTACGCGGCTTTACGTGGATACCATTTCAGTAAACCAGTCCCAGGTACCCTTTTCCGGCAACCTGCTCCTGGGTTATTTCAACGGGGGTGTCCTTGCATCATCGACAACCTACGCCGCGCAAAGCGGGACTACATCCCCAATCGCTGTCATCAGAAATCTTCCTTATGGATACTCCATAGGAAGCGGAGGCCCATGGAAATACGGAGGTGCCATTGCCGGTGCGCATGTAAGGTATGCATCCACAACCTATCGGACAGTGAACGGACTTCAGGCGGCCTCTACTACCACCTATAATATCGGGAAGTTCAACGGAATAACGGGATACATGGGTGTGAAGTTTCATTCGACCGCCTGCGGATCCCAGGAATGGAACTATGCCTGGATCCATTTTACCGCGACGGCAGACGCCACTCAGGGCACCATAATAGACTGGGCCTACGAGGACCGCTGCAACACCGCAATCCTTGCCGGCGCAGGCGCCATGCAACAGACCACCACCGTCCCCACCCTCAACCAGTGGGGGCTCCTGGCCCTGGTGGCATTGCTTGCGGGCAGTGGTGCCGTGGCGATGAGAAGAAGAGAGGAGATTTAGGTCTCTTTACTCAGACTGGCTGAATGAAAAAGGAGAGGCATCTGCCTCTCCTTTTTTGTTGAGTCCTTACTCCGAATCCGTGTCCCGATATCTCTGCTTGAACCTCTTTGATTATCTCTTTTCTGCAGTAATGGTCTTCAGGACCTTCACCCCCAGGGGGGTGATCCCGTATCCCTTTCGCTGGTTGCTCGTAATCAGGTTCATCGCCTTGAGCTTCTTCATATTCTTCTTTATCCTGTCGGCAGGGACATTAAGCTTCTTCTCCAGGTCCTTGGAGTGCATGTAATCGGACTTCTCCCTCAGAAGCTTCAGCGCCTTTATGAGCCAGGGTTTGGCACTCTTCTGGTCGGCTATAAGGACCTGTTCCTTCAGGTCATAGAGTTCGGAGTCCTTCACATTACCCATCGCCTTCTTGTAGTTTTCAATGTCTTCACCTATGTACTCGAACTCTATCCTCACAGCCCTTTCACGGTCAAAGTCCACATCCCTTTCAGCAAGTATCTGGAACTCCTCCTCGAACTGTTCCCGGGACTCATAGCCGCAGCGTTTGAGTTCATCGGGCGTGATCTCAGCCAGTTTCTTGAAATCCACATCAAGCACCCGGAGGAGCCCCAACTGGTGCGCCCTGTATATCTTGCCCCTCAGGACCCTCAGGGTCTCCCAGGGCTGGAAGGTGAGGGTTATTTTGCCTGCCCTGATGTCATCATAATATTTCTTCATGAACAGAAACATCCACGACCTCCAGTGTTTTATCCGGTTTTTAACTATGGCTTTAGAAGACAAAATGATGCTAATTACTATATAATACAATATTTTAACAACGAATTGGAAGAGACGGAGGAGGTTATTGATGAGTAAACATGACGAAGTGGTAGAAAAGCTGGAAGAATCGCTTGCGGGCTACAAAGAGAAGGTGATGACCACCACAAAGGGATGGCTTGAGTGGGACAAGGACCTGATATTTGTCGGCAGGACCCAGCGGGGTTATGAGATCGATTTTGATGCAAAGGTCGAATGGGGTTGTATGCCAACGGAGAGCCTGCTCCTGAGCCTTGCCGGCTGCCTGGCCATAGACATGGTCTCCTTTCTCCAGAAGATGAGGTGTAATATCACAAAATTCAAGATTGACGTTGAAGGTGAAAGAAATCCCACACCACCCCAGTATTACAAGGCGGTAAAGATGCTTATACATCTTTCTGGTGATGGGTTTACGGAAAAGAAGATCAAGAGGGCCATCTCCCTTTCCCAGGAAAAGTACTGTTCCGTATATAACTCCCTCAGGCCGGACATGGAAGTAACCGTTGATTATGTGATAGAGGACTGACCAGGGGAAAAAGATTCAGGGAGGGGGCTGTGAGTGCGGAACAGGACTACAGGGGGCACAGGAAGAGACTCAGGGAGAGATTTTTAAAGAGCGGGGCCTCCGGGTTTCAGGACTACGAACTCCTGGAGCTCCTTCTTACCTATGTGGTCCCTCGAAAGGATACAAAGCCCTTTGCAAAGGCCCTTCTCCGGCAGTTCGGAAGCCTTGGCGGTGTTCTTGATGCCAGCGTGGCGGAACTCTGTGAGATCAAGGGCATCGGGAGGGAGTCAGCCCTGTTAATCAAGCTCATGCGGGGCCTCATTACCGAGTATCAGAGAGAGAAGAGACTCGCAAGAAGAAGGTTCCACTCTCCTGCGGATGTAGCAGAGTATCTCCGGATTGAGATGGGAGGCCTCAGGGATGAGCAGTTTCGTTGCCTTTTTCTAAACAGTCAGAACGAGCTCATTGCCGAAGAGGTGATTCAGGACGGCACTGTCGACCAGGCTGTGGTATATCCCCGGAAGGTCCTCGAAGCAGGGCTCCGGCACAAGGCCTCAGGAGTTATATTGGCACACAACCATCCCGGAGGAAGCCTCCGGCCTTCCAGAAATGATATCGACCTTACGCAGAGGATAGGGAAGGCGGCCAGGGAGATAGGTCTGAAAGTGCATGACCACATTGTGGTTACAAAGAGCGGTTATTTGAGCATGTACGAAGAGGGGCTTCTCTCCTGAACCGGTCCGTAGTGGGCGAAAGAGCATCAGTTGGTGTCTGGATGAAGTGGTATTGCTAAAATGGGGATTACTCCCCGCCTCCACCAGCCCCACAGGATCATGTTCATGATATTATTAATACCTAACATTAGTAAAGCCATCAACCCTTATTCAGGAGCAGGCTGACCTCAGGAGAGCACCGGATTTCAGCGATACCGACAGTAACTCCCCGTGACCTTATAGTCTATGCATTATAACTGAACAGGACATCTCACTTTACGATTCAAAAAACATCGCATTAAATCCGGTCTCGATGGAGGTCGGCCTGCTCACCCTGACATTACTTATGACAGTGTTAATATTAGTGGAAGAATCGCTCAATTCAGGTTATAATCTTGATTATCATCTCTTTTGGTTCAGGTGGGGCATCACCAATTGAGAAGGCCTCACGGACCAGTTCCTTTGCTTCAGAGAGGTTCCTCTCATCGTTGTAATGAAGGACAGCCACCGGGTCCCCGGCGTCCACATCTTCCCCCGTCTTTCTGTTAAGGGTGATCCCGACGGCAGGATCAACGGGATCGTCCTTCTTCAGCCTGCCGGCGCCGAGTAACATTGCGGCAACCCCGATCTTTTCCGCATCCAGCCCTGTGATGTATCCCTTCCTGGGAGCCTCTATGGGAAGGATGTTTCCGGCAACAGGAAGCAGGCCGGGGTTTGCAACAATCTCAGGGTTTCCCCCCTGAGTCTCAAGGAGTTCCACGAATTTCTCAAGGGCCTTCCCGGAATTTATCACACCCTCAAGGTTTATCCTCTTCTCCTCAAGCCTGGCCTCAGAGGGCTCCACCTCCATATCCACACTTCTTTTGCCCTCCAGATTTACACATTCTTCTGCAATAAAGAGCATGTAACTCCCGAGTGTAAGCACCAGTTCCAGGAGGTCATCATCAGCCCGGCCCTTGAGGAAGTTGATGCACTCTCTTACCTCGAGGCTGTTTCCCACTGTCCGGCCTATGGGCTCATCCATGCTGGTGATTACGGCGATCGTCCTGACCCCGTAACGCCTGCCGGTCTCGACAAGAGACATTGCCAGGGCCTCTGCAGATTCCCGATCTTTCATGAAGGCGCCCTTGCCTGTCTTTACATCAAGGACCAGCCCATCGAGGCCTTCGGCAAGCTTCTTGGACATTATGCTTGCTGTAATCAGGGGGATACTCTCAACAGTCGCAGTCACATCCCTGAGGGCATAGAGCCTTCTGTCGGCTGGCGCGATATCATCGGTCTGACCGATCATCGCCAGGCCTGCCTCCCAGAGGGCGTTTCTGAAATCAATAAAAGAGAGATTCGTCCTGAAGCCCGGGATGGACTCAAGCTTGTCGAGTGTACCGCCCGTATGCCCGAGGGCCCGTCCAGATATCATGGGCACCACTACTTCCAGTGCTGCAACCATCGGGGCAAGGACAATGCTGACCTTGTCACCGACTCCCCCTGTGGAGTGCTTGTCTATGACAGGGCTTTCCATCTCAGCAAGATCGAGTCTCTTGCCTGAACGAAGCATCAGATCCGTGAGTGCGGCTGTCTCATTATCATCCAGTCCCTTCAGGTAGGCAGCCATAAGAAAGGCCGCTGCCTGGTAATCGGGGATATCCCCCCCAAGGAATCCGGAGATAAAGCTATCCAGTTCTTCAGCTGTCAGGACAAGGCCGTCCCTCTTCTTTCTTATTATCTCAACAGGGTTCATCGGAGTTGATTATATCAGATTAGCCGTTTCCTGTTCCACGGTTCCAAGTCTCAGGGCGGTTTTTCCGCAGGTACAGCAAAAATATGCAGGCTCTTGACAAAGGGCCAGTTTATCAGTTAGTTTATATACTCTGTTCTTTGACAAATTTGCTAATCAGTGCGTAGCGTACCTCGAGCAAAGAGTTTCAACAGTATAAAATGAGAGTTTGATCCTGGCTCAGAGCGAACGCTGGCGGCGTGCCTAACACATGCAAGTCGGACGGGGTGCACGGGGCGGAGGTTTTCGGACCGAAGCTTTGTGTTACCTAGTGGCGAACGGGTGAGTAACACGTAGGCAACCTACCCCCGAGACCGGGACAACCCGTGGAAACGCGGGCTAATACCGGATAAGACCACGAACTGGGATGTTAGTGGTAAAA
>WFTX01000189.1 GCA_015485235.1 Nitrospirota bacterium
AGGCGGTACCTGCCTATAATACAAACAAGGACTACCATCCGAGGACAAAGAACTGGGTCGGGTATATCTTCAATGTTGATGGCAAGAGGATATACATCGCCGGGGATACTGACAGGATACCGGAGATGAAGGAGTTTAAAAATATCGACGTGGCACTCCTTCCGGTGAGCGGGACCTATGTGATGACTGCTGAGGAGGCGGTCCAGGCCGCCCTTGACATCAAGCCTGACATGGCAATCCCGATGCATTACGGCTCCATTGTGGGTGATGAGAGGGATGCAGGTCAGTTTCAGGCAGAACTTGAGGGAAAGGTGAAGGTGGTGATTCTCAGAGAGGAATGAAATGCCAGATGTAAGAAAGATTCTTCTCAAACTCTTCAGGAAATATCCGGAGCCCAGGATTGCCCTTGAGTTCTCAAACCCGCTGGAACTCCTTGTGGCAACAATACTGTCCGCCCAGTGCACAGACCAGAAGGTAAATCAGGTGACAGAGAAACTCTTTAAGAAATACAGGACCTCCCGGGATTATGCCGAAGCTGACCTGAAGACATTAGAAGAGGAGATAAGACCTACAGGGTTTTACAGGAACAAGGCAAAACAGGTTATCGGCTGCTGCAAGGCCATTGTGGAGAGATACAACGGAAAGGTTCCCGATTCCATTGAAGAGCTGGTCAGGCTCCCAGGTGTGGGGAGGAAGACCGCCAATGTGGTGCTTGGTTCAGCCTTCGGCAGAGAGGCGATAGCCGTGGATACCCATGTCCTGAGGGTAAGCAACCGGCTGGGGCTTGCGTCATCAAAGAATCCTGACAAGGTGGAACTGGAACTCATGGAGCTGATACCCCGGAAGGACTGGACCCGGTTCACCCTTGCAACCATCCTTCACGGAAGGGAGACCTGCAGGGCAAAAAGACCCCTCTGTGGAGAGTGCATACTCTATGATGACTGCCCCTGGGAAGGAAAGACAGAGAGATGACAGAGAGAGAACTGAACGACGAAAACAGGAGGATGAAGAGGCTTCGGTTCCTTGTTGACCTGACAACGGCTGTGCTGATGCAGGCTGACCTGAGTGTTTCAGAGGCGGTCGAACTTGTTGAGGATACCAGGAAGGCCGTGCTTCAGCTTTTCCCGGGCAAGGACGATGTCTATGAACTCATATATGCCCCGCGCTTCAGAAGGATCATTGCCGAGAGATTTACAATCCCTGGCTCGATATCTGGAAGAAATTGAGTGGGACTTATTCTATCTTCCCGAGACCGGCTCCACGATGAGTCTGGCCAGGGAGATGGTCGGCAAGGGACTGAAAAGGAACCTCCTTGTCATTACCGACTACCAGAGGGCCGGAATGGGAAGAAGGGGCAGGAGGTGGTTTGCCCCTTCCCGAAGAAACATCCTTGTCAGCATTATTACAAGGCCCATACATTCAGATCACCTTACACTTTACACTCTTAATGCTGCGGCAAGCGGGGTGCTTGCTCTCAGGATGCTCCTCGAGGAAGATGCATACCTCTCGGCAAAGTCAGGAGAGGTCTGGTCGAAGTGGCCCAATGACATTTACTGGGGCGACAGAAAGGCAGGTGGTGTCCTGGGTGAGACCGGCCGGGACAGGGATGGAAGGCTCTGGCTGATTATCGGGGTGGGAATAAACCTGAATCTCCGGAAGGAGGAACTGCCGGATGAACTGGAAGGCAAGGCCACAGGATTTCTCATGGAGACCGGCAAGGAGGCTGACAGGGGAAGGATCCTGGAGGGCTTCATGGAGGCATTCAGGAGCGGAATCGCTCTTTTGAAGGAGAGCCCTGCAGGGCTTATCAAGAGATGGGAAACCCTGAGCAGAACACCCGGGTCAGAGGTCTCAGTCCGGACAGAGAGAGAGGTCATAGTAGGAAGGGCCACAGGGCTTGACAGCAGGGGCTTTCTCAGGATACTAACACCCGACGGGAGATCGAGGGTGGTTCAGACAGGGGAGGTGTATCATCTCAGGCACCGGAATGCTGCTGATTGATCTCGGCAATACCAGAATGAAAGTACTCCTTATAGGGAAAGGGGGACGTAAGCGAGGGGATATTCTTACGTCTAAGCTGATAAAGGGCAGCCTTGAGGAGTTTATGGACCGTCTGATTGATGAGGAGGATCTGGATACCGTGATGGTCTCATCAGTGGTGCCTGGACTGAATGTCCTACTAAAGGAGGTAATCAGGGAAAGAACCGGACTGGAGACCCGTTTCCTGGATGCCTCTACAGAGACGGGAATTACTATAAAGGTTAGAAACCCCGAAGAACTGGGCTCAGACAGGATAGCCGGGGCTGTGGCGGCATGGACAGAGGCGGGGGACAATGCCATTGTGATAGATTCCGGCTCTGCCACCACCCTTACCGTTGTAACCGGGAGGGGCGAACTCCTCGGCGGGGCGATACTCCCCGGCCCCGTTATGATGGCGAAGGCGCTAAATATAGAGACTGGGAAACTCCCCCTTGTGGAACTCCGGAGGCCTGAGGGGGCTTTAGGTCGGGATACGGAAAATAGTATAATTTCAGGAATAATACACGGGACCGCCGGAGCGGTAGAAAGGCTGGCCGGACTGATACAGAAAGATATCGGGAAGGCGGAACTATTTCTGACAGGAGGGAATGCCTCCCTCCTAATGGGGGTTTTCAGTTCCAGCTTCCGGTACAGGGAAGATCTTGTGTTGAGAGGGCTTGAGATAATCGTGAGGAGGCTTTACGGTGAATGAACTGAGAAGGGAACCGCTTCTGGGAAGATGGGTGACTGTACTGAAAGAATCAGTCGGCCCTGACGGTTACAGCTGGCGTGGAGATACCCATCAAGGGGTCTGTGCGCTCTGCCCAGGCGAAAGGGTCGATATCCCTACACTCTTTCAATCCGGTGAGAATGAGACAGGTATCCCCCTCGTAAAGGTGATCCAGCGTGAGACGGGGATATTCAGCATTGAGGGGGATCTGGGCAGAAGGGGTGTGGGGATGTACGACCGGATGAATTCTGTAGGTGCAAGCGAGATCGTGATTGAGTCGCCCCATCATGACAGGCCTGCGGAGGATATGGGAACCGAACAGATGGAGAGGGTACTTGAGGCTTATGTGACGAGGATGAGAGAACTTGAAAAGGACTCCAGGATCAGGTATATACTCATCCACAAGAACTCCGGTCTTCCCTCTGGTGATACCTGTGGACATCCCCACTCGCTGATTACGGCAACACCGGTTATCCCGAAACGTATAAAGGAAGAACTGGACGGGGCAAAGCACTACTTCGAGTACAAGGAGAGGTGTATATTCTGTGATATAATGAGGGAGGAAGAACGATTAGGGAAGAGGGTAGTGTTGAAGAGTGAGCATTTTGTAGTCTTTGTCCCCTTTGCTCCAAGATTCCCCTTTGAGTTCTGGATACTCCCACTCAGGCATCACTGTTCCTTTCCCGAGATAACCGATGAAGAGAGGCGGGACCTGGCCGTAACACTCGGATTGATGCTCCGGAGGTTGAGAAAACTGCTTAATAACCCTCCCTACAATTATATAATACATACAGCCCCTATCAGGATTCCGCGACGGAACCAGTGGCATACCCTGGGTGAGGATTTCCACTGGCACATGGAGGTAATGCCGAGGATAAAGAGATTGAGCGGCTTTGAACTTGGTTCAGGAATGTATACACTGAGCACATCCCCGGAGGATGCTGCAAAATATCTACAGGAGGTGTCTGATGGAGATTAGGAAGATTCTCTTCCCTACCGATTTTCTGGAGGGAACGGCTGATGCAGTCCCCTATGCGGTGGATCTTGCAAAGAAGTATAATGCCAGGCTTTATATCCTGCATGTTATTTACGAGGTAACAAAGGCCACCGGCCTCTATGTGCCCCATGTCACCCTTGATGAGCTTTACAGTTCAATGGAGGAGGAGGCGGCCAAGGAGATAGAGAAGGCTTACAGGGAGGAGCTCAGGGGGTTTAATGACGTTGAATATATCATTAAAAAGGGTATCCCCTATGAGGAGATAATAAACTTCGCCTCTGACGAGGGTATCGATCTCATAGTGATCGGGACTCATGGCAGGAAGGGGCTGGACAAACTCTTCTTCGGGAGCACTGCAGAGAAGGTCATAAAGCATGCCCACTGTCCTGTTATGACCATCCGGGTGAAGGAGTAGACTGCAGCCTTCTGGATGCGAACTTGCTTGTTTGCTTTGATATTGCATAAACATGAGGTCCGGCTGGGGAATAATTTATGAAGCTGGAAGGTTTATTTGTTTCCGAGATCCGGTCTTCTGATAAAGAGATAACTGAGAGAGGAAAATGAAGACAGACGTTCTTGTTGTGGGAGGAGGTCCTGCAGGCGCTACCACTGCAAGATTGCTTGCGGCAGGGGGCAGGGAAGTGGTCCTCCTCGAAAGGGACCTGAACCACAGAAAACCCTGTGGCGGAGGGATCCCGTCGGGTGGGCTTGCCGATCTGGGGCTCTCACTGGACATCCCCCACAAGGTTGTCAGGGAGTTGAATATCCACTTCCCTTCCGGCAGGAATATCCACATACCTCTTGCTGGCGGAGACGTGAAGGTCGTTGACCGGGGCTTATTCGATGCCTGGCTCAGAGGACTTGCTGAGAAGGATGGGGCTTCCCTCCTGAAAGGAACCTTCCTCAACCTCAGGGAAGACGACAGAAGGATAATATCAGAGATTGAACTCAACGGAGAGAAACACCTGGTAGAATCCGACTTCCTGGTGGCTGCCGATGGGGTGAACTCCAGGGTCAGACTGGTCATGGGCCTGGAGCAGAATGACAGGATCTATACCTACTCCTCAAGGATCATGGGACGGGACGTCTCTGCCTGTGAGTTCTGGTTCGGGAGCTTCCATGCGCCGGGATTCTACTCGTGGGTCTTCCCAAAGGAAGGGGCGCTTTCAGTCGGGACAGGAACGCTCAACCCCGGCGAAGCACGGGTGCTTTTTGAGAGATTCCTGAGAAGGGCCGGCTTTTCTCCGGGAGACAGCCAGAATGCAAGGGGGTTCATGATTCCACGCTGGAATGACGGTCCCTATCGCAAGGGAAGGATATTCTTTGCAGGAGATGCTGCCGGACAGGTAATGCCTTTCACCCATGAAGGCATCTACTATGCTATGAAGTCAGGAGAATTCGTGGCCGAGGCCATCAGCGCAGGAAGACCGGGCCTCTACAGAAAACTCTGGAAAAAGCGGTTCCACGGCCGGTTCAGACTGATGAAGAAGATAGAATCGGTCTTTCTCAGGGACGATGTGCAGGTCGAGAAACTCTATTCCCTTTTCATCAGGAAAGATGTCCAGGATATCTCAATGAGGCTCTGGCTCAGAAAGGAAGCTGGCAGGAGGAGCCTTCTGAGCTATCTGAACATCTTCAGGAAGTATATGAGTTGAAATTAAGGTTTTTCCTTCTCGCATCTTTAATTATCCACTTAGGTCTATTTGCAGTACTTTATCTGATGCCCGCACCCCCACAATCCCCGGAAAGGGGAAAACGTCCCCTGATAGCAAGGCTTGTAGAGCCTCCCCCTCTCAGGACGCCCCATTCCAGAACTCCGGAACAAGCTGTGAGAAAACCAGAAAGACCAGCCCGAAAGAGCCCCCTCCCTCCTGAAAAGGAAGCAGGGCCTTCCAAGCCTACATCCCCTACAGAACAGAAAAAACAGAAGAAAAAGACACTTCCAGGGGCCCGACAGCAAGCACCTCCGGCCAAGCCTTCATTGAAGGTACCGCCTCCCAGCGTTAGAGAATTGCCTGAAGAAGGCGGACCAGGGGTCCCACACCCGGAAAAGGAGAAGGGCCGTGATACCGGAAAGAAAGGAATAAAAAGAAGACTGCCTACACGGCGGGAACTGCTTGCTCCCGGCCTGATAGACAGACTCGCCCGCCGGTTTGAAAGAGAGGAGAGGGAAAGAAAGGGCAACAGGGACAAGGGAATAACCTTTGATGCCGATGAACTCAGGTACAAGAGCTACCTGATGAAACTGAAGAGCAGGATTGAGCATATCTGGGTCTATCCCCGTGAACTGGCTCAGAGGGGGATCTTCGGGGACCTCTATATCCAGTTCACCATAAAGAAGGACGGAAGCCTCGGATCAGTGAAACTCCTCAGGACGTCAGGATACAGTGAACTTGACGAGGCTGCCATGAGGGCGCTGAGGGAGGGGGCACCGTACTGGCCCCTCCCGGAGAAGTGGGAAGAAGAGGCGATAACAATAACAGGCCATTTCATCTATACCCTCTCGGGGTTTTATATAAGATAATCAGGCGGACTGCTATAGCTCATAAAGTGTTTCATCCCTTATAGGAGGTGAAGGCCTTCTCCTTACCTTCCCCTTCTTTCCGACAAGGGGCTCTTCATCATCGAGCAGATCCCCCAGCTCTTCTTCTATCTCATCAGGGGATTCGCCGGCCTCCAGTCTCTCCATCGCCTCCTCCCACCGGGGACCCAAACTTAGGCCCGTCATATCGGTAAGCCGCCTCATCAGCCGGGCCGCCTGCCGGGGATCCTCCTCGTCTAACCCCCCTGCCTCCTTCTCAATGGCGGAGAGGGCTTCCATCAGTTTCGATTCATCAAGGTCCGGCGTGGGAAGTTCACCGCTTTCCCCCTCATCCCTGTTTCTCAATGTACTGAAGGGTGAGACCATCCTTGAAAGGGAAGGCCGGTCGCACCCTGGACAGGAGGGGATCTTCTCCGTATTTACCCTCCGGGAGAAAAAACTGTAGATCGTGTTGCAGTCGGGACAGTAGAATTCATAAACAGGCATGCCGTCTCTCCTCGGCAATGAAGAACCCTGCGGCAAGACCGCAGGCTATCTTCGATATGTAAGGAAGTTTTATTTTATTATATTCGCTCGCTAACCCCGTGGCAAGACCACGGGGATCGATACGATTAAAAATGCGCTCGCTGTGCATATTCAGAATTGCCCTGGACATCAATGTCCTTATTTATTATATCCTGAAGAGGGGGAGGAATGGGACAGGTCTCTCTCATACCGGGGAGTTTGAAACAGTCCTGGGAGGTTTCTCCGTGCAAAGTGTCTTACATAATAGGGGACCTGTCTGAAGAGAAGGTATCTTTTGAAATCAAAGTCTATTTTCTCCCGGGGGAGGTTCCACTCCTGGCCGGAGAGGCAGAATATAAAATAGACGCTGCAATCCATGGAGACAGCAAGGGAAGAGAGTGCTTCGTCTAAGGGATCATCATCCCCATACCGCTCCCTGATATAACGATTTATCTGGTAGCAGAGCATTACCAGGAGTCCCATGAAAAGGACCGGCTGGAGAATCTCCCTTCCTATTGAAACGGCTTCTGAAAACATTTTCATCTTCCCTCATAGCCTTGGTCTTTGCCATATTACCTGCTGTCAGGTTGACCTGTAATCTTATCGGACATTCTCATTTCCTTCTTGAGACAATTATTGTTCATAAGTAAAAAAAGCAAGATGTATGCCTGTTAGTCTGGAGCGGAGCAGAAAGAGAAGATTCCCAGTCCATAACCAGCTCTTGTGTCTAAGCTCACCACTGCTATCAGCCTTAAAACAAGCCATGTTTCGGGAGCAGGTCAACGTGGGGTAAAATAACAAGGCAAACGGGGCTGGTCGTCCGGGGGGCATCAACTCCATTCATACTCTGTGAAAAGAGTGGAGGGTTTTCTGTACACTAAAAACTGCGGGAACACCTTTACCAGAATGATCCCGGACAGGCAGGGAGTGTTTGCCAGGTTCATCAGGAATTCCTTGGACAGATACGATGAGAAAAGAAAACATCAGCACATATCCGGCTGTCAGGGTAAAGGCTACCGGGGAGGCCATTGAGGTTCTCTCGGAAGTGATTTTCCGGTATTCCTCTACCGGGATTGAAGAGTTCGATAACGGATTCCTTGCCTGTTTCCCGGCAGGTACGGCCAGGAAGGACCTGGAAGGGCTAATTGCAGAGATGGCCGGAGCACTCAAAAGATCGGGGATGGAGACCGGCTTTCAGGCAGAAGTGGAGATGATACCGGAATATGACTGGGTCTCCGAGTTAAGAAAGAGGTTCCGGTCCTTCAGGGTCGGTGAGGGGATGATTGTAAGGCCTCCCTGGGAGCCGCCGGTGGACGGGCTTCTGAACCTTCTGATTGAGCCGTCCATGGCATTCGGGACCGGTGAGCATCCCACTACGAGGCTCTGTCTTGAGGAGATTGAGAGAGTGAGCCGGAATGGGAATGGGGGTTCGCTCCTTGATGTCGGCACAGGTTCCGGCATACTGGCGATAGCCGCACGGAAACTTGGGTTTTCACCTGTTTCTGGAATTGACAATGATCCGGTGGCGGTAGAGATTGCAACTGATAACCGCAGGAGGAACGGTGTTGAGGATGTCATCATCCAGAGGGCCATCCCCGGGGAGATCAGACGGCACTACGACATCGTGGTTGCAAATCTTACCTCCCGGATCATAATGGATGTCACGAATGACCTTATGAGAGTCGCCGGAAAGAAGGGAGAAATCATCATCTCTGGTATCCTCGAAGATCAGAGGAAAGAGATGGTCCGGCACCTTGAGCGCCTGGATTTGCATATCTTGAATGACGTCTCGCTTGAAGGGTGGGTGATGCTTCACTTGAAGAGGAGGTGACTGGACTGCATCATCTATAAAGCAGTAAAGGATTTCAACTTTTTCGTATACTTCAGGACTGTCCAGACAAAGGCGGAGTGACTCCACGTCAGGGGTGAGACAGAGAGGGGAGTGCCCTTTACAGGGTGTATCTGCTCGGCAAGCACGCCAGAGGGGAGGGCATTCCTGGCGGACCATTCAAGGTATGGAACGGCCT
>WFTX01000190.1 GCA_015485235.1 Nitrospirota bacterium
AACGAGACAGACCAAATAGACGAGATCAACGAAACAGACGAAATAGACCAGACAGACGAAATCAACGAGACAAACGAGATCAACCAATGATATAATTAAACAGGCAAATATCCTGTCAGGAGGTATAAAAATGGGTACAAAGGAGCAATTAGACCTTGACATCCTGCCCGATGAAGCCAGAAGGGAGATAAAGGACTTTTACGAGTTTTTGGCAAAAAAATATGCCACAAAAAAAGCAAAGAACAAAAAGGCTTTTTTCGATGCTATAAGAAAGTATTCATTCAGATTGCCTGCCAATTATAAGTTCAACAGAGAAGAGTTACATGCAGGAGGATAGAGCAGTTTTTCGAAAACTGTCTGAAGGAATTTTTTTATGACGCATGTTGCAGAAATAAAATCAGTTAAGGAGTTAAAAGAATTTTTGAAGGGTTATTTCAAAGGTGCCGAAATAGAAGTATATCTGTTTGGTTCAAGAGCACAGGGTAACAGTTCAAGGTTTTCTGATATAGATATCGGATTTCTTTCAAATAGAGACATATCTGGTGAACTTTCCATTTTAAGAGAGTTGTTAGATGAAAGCAATATTCCATACAAAGTTGACATAGTGGATCTATCAGAAAATAATGATCTCAAGAAAGCTGTCTTAAAAGAGGGCAAGAGATGGCTTTAGAAAATTTGATTAAAAGTTTTGAAAAAGCACTGGGCAGACTTAATGAAGCTCATTTAAGGGCAAAAGATGGTTTAAAAGACGACGATTATTACTTTTTCAGAGATAGTGCTATACAGAGATTTGAGTTTACGGTAGAAATATTCTGGAAAACTATCAAGAGATTCTTAAAAGAAAAAGAAGGTATTGATTGTAGAACCCCTAAGTCATGTATAAGAGAATTTTTTTCAGCAGGCTATATGGATGAGGACTCTGCTGTTTTATTATTAAAAATGATTGATGATAGAAATCTTACTTCTCACACTTACAGAGAAGAAGTTGCTGAAGGTATATTCATGAGACTTCAGGAATATATAAAACAGCTTCAGGCAGTTCTTTTAAAATTTAAAGAATAACCTGCTTCCCTGCTCACTTCAGAATAAACCTGCATACTATTAAGATAGCGTTAACTGTAAAGGAAAGATACAGGTTCTCATACCGGGACAGACTCATAGTGGCCTCTGCCCTTGAAAGTGGCTGCAGCATACTCTGCACTGAGGACATAACCACGCCCTGAAAATTGCCACTTCGTAAGTGTAAATTTTTTGAGGGAGGCAGTCAATGAGAAAACATCCGTTAGTAAATGGTTCGATCTATCATGTATTCACCAAGAGCATATCTGGTTACAGGATATTTCGTTACCAAAAAGACTTTGTAAGAATGATAGAAATGGTTAAATTCTACGCGCACGAAAAGCCCCCTGCAAAGTTTTCCACCTATCTTTCACTTAAAAACAAAGAGAGATTTTTTGAAAAATATCTCTCAGACAGGGACATCCTGATTCAGATAATAGCCTATTGTATAATGCCGACACACATTCATTTTGTTTTAAAGCAACTGAAATACAGCGGGATTTCCATATTCATGAAGAACATCCTTGACAGTTACACAAGATACTTCAACACAAAAAACAAGAGGAAAGGCCCCCTCTGGCAGGGCAGGTTCAAGAGTGTCCTTGTGGATGACGACGAGCAGTTGCTACACCTTACGAGATACATACACCTTAATCCAACCTCTGATGATCTTGTTGAGAAACCTGAGGACTGGAAGTATTCTTCCTACAGGGAATACCTCGGCCAAAGCAAAGACGGTATCTGTAATTATTCTGATTACTTGAAGATGGATCCCAATGACTACAAAGACTTTGTGGAATCACGAAAGGATTACCAAAGGGAACTCAGCATGATAAAGCACCTGCTCTGAGCCAAAAATTGCCACTTCGTAAGTGGCAATTTTTGGCGATCACCCAACCAACGCAATATAAACTCTATGAACGCGATGAACGAGACAGTGGATTTCTTCCTTTCCCTCCTCCTTCCCAAGCCTGAGATAAAGCCGGCCCAGGCCGGACCGGAGGACCTGAAGGCCCTCTCGATGAGGCATGGCCTCTTCCCGCTCATCTACACGCAGGTGATGAAACACCGGGAGCCCGTGACAGAGGAATTTGCCAGGGCCTTCCTTCAGGACTGCCGTCCCCTGTTCCTCAAGGCCGTTTCTGTCTCGGCGGCCCAGGAAAGAGTGGAAGGTGAGATCCTCTCGCTTCTGAGGAACGCCTCAATCCCGGCGGTTCTCATAAAGGGCAACATGATAGCCCGGAGGATATATGAGGACCCCAATTGCAGGGCCTCTGCCGACATAGACATACTCGTCAGGCTTGAGGACGCAACCCGCACAGAAGAGCATTTCCTCAGAGAGGGGTTTCTTCCGGAAGAAAAGATGCCCCTCAGGTACTGCCTCTCAAGAATACATCATGTCACATACATTCACCCGGGGTTGAAGATCCCCGTAGAGGTCCACTGGAACTTCGGAATCCCCTACCTCTTCGACCTCACCTCCGGGGATATCTGGAAGGAGGTACAGGAGGACGGCCGGGGAGGGCTCACCCTTTCTGAAGGGATGTTTCTGATCATGCTCCTCATACACCATCACAGCCACTCCTTCAGAGAGCTCAGGATCCTTGTGGATATTCTCTGGAGCCTCTGGCGTTTCAGGGGCTCCATTGATCCATCTTCGCTGGAGGAAAGGATTGACCGATTCGGGCTCTCGAAGGTGGCAGGCCTTACCCTGAGCCAGATAGAGCACCTCTGGCCCGGCTGGCTCCGGAAAACAGGATTTGACCCCCTTGTCCGGGCACTGAAAGGAAGGAGGCCCGGAAAGATCCTCTTCAGATACTTCAGGCCTGACCCCGGCCTGGCAAAACCGGTATCCCTTTACAGGGATAAACTCCTTGCCCGTTTTCTGCTCAGGAGCCCGGGCAGAACAGTCCTCTCCTTTTTCAGGACCCTCTTCCCCCCAAGGGCCGCAATCGACGAACTCTACGGGAAGGCCGGACCGGCGGGACTTTCCGTCAACTATCTCAGGTTCGTCTTCTGGAGAATCAGCGACTGGCTCCGCTCTCCTGCGCGTTAGTTGCGTTAGCGCGAATCCGCCCCTCTTACTTGCACTTACGAAGTGCAAGTAAGGACTGGCAAAGTAGTATCTCATTGCTTTTGTGTTAAAATAAAATACGATACCAGGAAAGATGAGCGATTTTTAAGATCAGGAGGTAAGAACTATGGCTGGCAAGACGTTAACTATGCCTGAAGAAGCTATGATAAATCTATTGAAAACATTACCTGAAGATGCGTTAGTGGAAGTCTTCTGGAAAACATTAGTGGAAAGTGATGTTTCCCCTATAACAGATGAGGAGAAAAAGGAAATTGAAAAAGGAAAAGTTGAATTCCAAAAAGGGGAAACGATCAGGTGGGAAAATTTAAGGTAGAGTTCACCAAAAGGGCTGCAAAGGATTATAAAAAACTACCTGAAAACTATAAGGCATTAATAGATTTAGCCTTGTATAAACTCTCCCATGGCTTGCCTGCGGATGTAAAACCAATTACAGGTGAAACAGATTTGTACAGAATCAGGGTAGGTAAATATCGCATTCTTTTTGTGGTTATTGAGAATACACTTTTAGTTACAAAAATGGGCCCAAGAGGAGACATTTATAAGTAAGTAAACGAGCCCCCCTTGCCCCTCGCCAATCTTTTTACAAACCAAATCAACGAGATAAACCAAATCAACGAAATCAACCAAATCAACGAGATAACCGAAATCAACACGGAACGTTGAACCAGCCCAGCATGACTCAGGAGAACAAAGATGGTGTAAGTCTCAACTGTGGCATCAGATTTCTGCCCCTCCAGATATTTATTGTCTCTTTTATCACCCTCTCCTATGAAACAGCGCTGATAAGGATATTCTCCCTCACGCTTTGGTATCATTTTGCCTTCATGATTATCAGCATAGCCATGCTCGGCATCGGTGCAAGCGGAGCGCTCCTGTATCTGTTTCCCGCCCTTCTGGATATAAAGAAGACAGACATCTGCTACGTGCTTCTGTGCTTCAGCATCTTTTCATCCTATCTGTTGAGCAACCAGATACCCTTTGACCCTGCAAGGGTTGCATGGGAAGGGGTACAGATCCTTTACATCATGGGGTACTGTGTGATCCTCTCTGTCCCCTTCTTCCTCTCGGGCCTGATTATCGCAACAGTTTTGAAATCTGCACAGAAGAGGGTGGGCTTTTTCTACGGGATGGACCTGCTGGGTGCAGGAATGGGGGCATTCTCTGTCCTTGCCCTGCTTTTTCTGCTGCCTCCTGAGAAGGCGCTCGTCTTTCTCTCAATAGCTTCTCTTGTTGCAGCCCCTCTTTTCAGTTCCAGAACGGTCTTTCTCACTGTACTCACCGTGGTTGTTATGGTTCTGATCCTGCTGTTCTGTCCCTCATGGCTCAAACCAAGGATATCGCCCTACAAACCACTCGCCCTTGCACTGAAATACCCGGGGGCCAGGCATATCAAGAGCTTCTACAGCCCCTTTTCAAGGGTTGATCTATTCAAAAGCCCTGCCGCAAGATATGCGCCGGGGCTCAGCCTCCAGTATCTTGATGCACTGCCCGAGCAGACAGGGATCACCATTGATGGAGACAGCATGACCGCAATAACAGTGGATAGGGAAAGAGAAAAACTGACCTTCATAAGTTATCTTCCCTCATCCCTTGCCTTTGAACTCTCTGAGAAGTCAGATATCCTCCTGGTGGAACCAGGGGGAGGGCTTGATGTGATAACAGCAAGGTACTATGGATACAGGAATATCTACAGGGCGGATTCAGACCCCACCAGCATAATGGCATTGAACAGGATCGGCTCTGATATATACAGGGAGAATTCCTGGAAGGGACTTGCAAGGTCATGGCTTCAGGGAAAGGACATCTATCTTGATTTAATAAACATCTCCCTTCTCAGCGGAGGCCCGGGCGGTGTCTTCGGTTTTGCCGAGGACTACCGTTACACCATTGAGGCCTTTGTTGAGTACTTAGGCCATCTGAAGCCGGAGGGGCTTCTCTCTGTGAATCTCTACATCCTGCCACCGCCGAGAACAGAGTTCCGTATATTGAACACGCTCTATGAGGCAATGAAGACAACGGGTGTAAGAAACATGGAGGAACATATAGCAGCCATAAGAAGCTGGGGTGTGCTGAGCATTATTGTCAAAAAAAGCCCTCTCACTGAGAGTGACATCAAATTCATAAAAAGGTTCTGTAAAGAGAGGGGTTTTGATCTTCTCTACTACAGGGGTATAAAGGAGGAGGAAACCAACATCTTCGTCAGAATGAGTGACAATACCTATTTCAATGCCTTCAGAAGACTTATGGGGGCTGATGAACGGGAAGAATTCATAAGCTCCTACATCTTTGACATCACTGCAAGGGACGACAACAGCCCCTTTTTCCACTACTATCTCAAGATGAAGAACCTGAAGGATATCTACAGGACTATGGGCAGGAAGTGGCAGTTTTTCATTGAAGAGGGTTATCTCTTGCCCCTTTTTCTTCTGATCCTCCTGCTGCTGAGCCTGTTAATCGTCCTGCTGCCCCTGTTGAAAAGCGGCGGCAGCCCCTTCAGAAAGGGAAAAACTCTCCCGTTTTTTGTGTATTTTTCCGCCCTGGGCATGGGCTACATGTTCGTGGAGGTTGCCCTGATACAGAAGCTGATCTATCCCCTTGAGCATCCTGCCCTGTCTTTTTCAACAGTGGTTTCTGCAGTGGTCATCAGTTCAGCAGCAGGCAGTATCCTGAGCCAGAGGCGGCAGCACCTCAGGAAACCATATCTTCTGCTGTCCCTGTGTGCCTTGATCCTCTTTTACGGGCTTGTCTTTGAGAAGCTTGCCTCCATGGTTGTGGTGCTTCCATGGGTATTGAAGGTTGTGGTGGTGTTTCTTGGTATTCTTCCGGCAGGATTCCTTCTCGGGATTCCCTTCCCCCGGGGATTGTCTGTCATAGGGGAGTCAGGAGAATCACTCGTACCATGGGCGTGGGCAATAAACGGCTCCTTCTCCGTGCTTTCACCTGTACTGGGCATCATAATAGCCCTTTCATTGGGCTACAGCAGCCTCTTTTATCTGGCCGGGCTGGTCTACTTTCTTGCCTATCTTGCCCAGGATCGTCTATAGAACAAGAGATCACACCCCGCGAACAAGGAAGGACAGGCGGGTACTGAAAGTGAACACCAAATTACTGATTTCGGGGAAATCAATCCTTTCTTTTTGTTATCTCGCCTACCATGGGAACAAAGGCAACAGGTGAAATCTGCTCTGCAACAATCCTTCCCCTCTTTTTTGTAACTACCGTGAGCATCTGATAAAAAACAGTGCTGCCCAGGGGTATCACAAGCCTTCCTCCCTCCCTGAGCTGTTTGACAAGGGGCGGAGGGATGTGGTTGGCAGCAGCGGTCACAATGATGGCATCAAAGGGTGCATGCTCCTTCCAGCCGAAATACCCATCAGCATGTTTTACCTTTATGTTTTTGTATCCCAGTTTTTCAAGCAGGCCCCTGGCCTTTCCGGCAAGCCCTTCTCTTATCTCTATTGTGTAAACCTCCTTCACGATCCCTGCAAGCACGGCAGCCTGGTAGCCTGAACCTGTGCCAATCTCAAGGACGCGGTCTGTGGGTTTCAGCCTGAGGAGTTCAGTCATGAGGGCGACAATGTAGGGCTGGGAGATGGTCTGCCCCTCATCTATGGGCAGAGGATGGTCGGCATAGGCCTGGGACCGGTATCTCTTGTCTACAAAGAGGTGTCTCGGCACCTTTGCCATCACGCTGAGGACCCTTTTGTCGGAGATTCCTCTGGCCTTGATATCCTTCTCAACCATCCTGAGCCTCTCCTTCTCATACCTGTCACCGCCAGAGACAGCGGAAGGAGGGAGGAATAAAAAGGATGCAAAGATCATTATGTAGAGAGGCATCCGCATGAGGGCCTTACAACCCCTCCCCTCTTGTAAGACATGGAACGGAAGACACGAGGGCATGGTTTTTTGATGATCTCTGACTCATAAAAACATCCTACCGGTTTCTGACATTTATTTACTACTATTATACTATGACTTGAACTGTTTACCGGCCGTTATTGCCAAGAGAAGAAGTATAAATTTCAGGGATGGGACAGGAGGTCAATGTAGGGTATCAGTGCCCTCAGTTCATCATGGCTGACACTGGATTGCCAGTTGCCCGTTATCCTGGCTATCAGGACCAGGCCAAAGAAGAGAACGACAATTGAAAGGACAAACAACTCCGGCCTGATTCTGTATCTCCCTGTAACGCCCATGTCCAGCGCCCCCCTTGCTGGACAGTTGCTTACACAGGTAAGGCAGCCATTACACTCAGGTGAGCGGATGACCTTCCTCTTGTCCACCGGCAACAGGGCCGGACAGTTTCTGCTGCAGGCGCCACAACCAATACATTCTGTTTCCTTTCTTCTTATCTTGAATGGGCTCAGGCAGCTTAAAAGCCCAAGGAGGGCTCCGTAGGGACATAAATACCTGCACCAGAAGTTTTTATATATGAGTGAGAGTATAAACAATACAACCAGTGTAACCATTGTTGCAGAAGACATATCTGTAAAGAACCTCAGGAGTTTTATGTCAGCCACCTTCCAGTAGGGTGTGTTAAGAAAGGTCTCTATTGCTGCCGGTGTCATCCTGATCAGGATCACATAGACAAAAAACACCATGAGGAGGTATTTGAGTGACCTTAATGGATAATCAATATATACAGGGAGAGTGAAGTTCTTTCCAAGGGTCTTTTTCCCGATCTTCCAGACCCCCTCTGAGAGTGTGCCGACGGGACATATCCATCCACAGAATGACTTTTTCAGCACGATGGCCAGCAATAAGGCCCCTATAAATATCACCAGGCCGGCGGGATGGACAGGATCAAAGACGTTTTTTGTTATCCACAGTTTAAGGGCCATGAAAGCACCGATAGGCATGAACCCTTCAATTGAAGGGGGACGGCTTGCAGAGGGCGCAAGACCTTGCTCTAATTCTCTGACAAAGACAAAAAATCTGTAGCCTGCATAAAGAACCATGGCAAAAATCAGCCACTGTACTGCATATCTTATCCGCCTCAGGTATGCCCTGTTGATCCTTTCCATACCCTGAGGTTAGCATACTTGCAAGCCCTGTTTTTATGATTTAGATCAATCACCGCCACCGAAATTGCCACTTCGGAAGTGTAAATTTTGATTCTTTCACGCCTCTCGCCTATTGCCCATCGCCTAATCAACTTTAAACCAGGAGTTCCCCCAATTTTTATCATACCCGGGCAGAGCACTTAATCAGTTCCTTATCACAAAACCTGCCTGATCATGATATTGATCCCCTGTGTCTGCTCTGGCGCTTAATGTATGTACTTTATCC
>WFTX01000191.1 GCA_015485235.1 Nitrospirota bacterium
CACCCGCACCCTCCCTTTTACTCTATACAGAGGATGTCATGAGCGGTTTTACGGAAATTTTGGGGTACCCTGCCAGGCGATGCGGAGTGTCCCGAAGGGCATCTTCTGACTGTCTGAGCGTTAGCGAGTTTCAGAAGATGAACGGAGCGAGCCCTGGTTGGGTCAAAATTTCCGTCTTGTTAGCGATAGGACATCCTCTGGATGTTGACTTACTTGCACAAAGTTCCCCCCCTTTTTCGGAAAATCTTATGTGACCACTTGTCGAATCCATTTTCCTTTTGTTTTTCAAATGGTTTCCCCTCCAGTAGGGTATTTCTTGGGGGAACTCCTGTTTCAGGCCTCATCAAGGAAGTCCCTGATGGCATCAGGGGAGGGGATGAGTATATACCTGCCATCAAAATCAATCAACCCCCTGGACTTCATCTTCCCGAGTGTTGCGGTAACGGTCTCCCTTGTGGAGGCGATAAGGTCAGCCAGGTCCCTGTGTGTGAGCTTTATCTTCAGGAGATAGCCCCTTTTGTGGGGAACCCCGAAATCATCAAGAAGATTCAGAAAGGTCTTTGCAAGGCGTTCCTCCACGGTATTGTATAGAAGGTCCAGGAGTTTGTTCTCTATCTTCCATCTCCTGAGCCCTATCATTTTTGTTATCCTGAGGGAGAGGCCCGGCACCATATCAAGGAGGCTGTCAAAATCGGTCTTGTTCATTATGCATATCAGACCGTCCTCTATGACCACGGCGGACTCATCCCTTTCCTGGGACTCCACAACGGCCATCTCTCCAAAGATGGTCCCCCCCTTGAAGATGTCAAGGATTATCTCCTTTCCCTGGGGGGTAAGTTTTGTTATCTTGACCGCACCCTTCTTGAGAATGTATATGCTGTTGTCCGATGAGCCCTGGAAGTAGAGAATCTCTCCCTTTCTGACCTCCTTCATCCGTGAGTACCGGTCAATCATCCTGTGCTCATCGTCCCGCATATGACTGAAGATGTCGAGGTTCTTCAGGTACCAGAGTTTTGTTCTCTCCCGTGTCATAGGCCATCTCCTTGTATATTGGTGTATTGGTTAATAAGTCATTGGTCTCATGTCTTTACAACGTTCATGTTTTATTATAGTCCGACACGGGCTTATCTTATATGTAAGCCACCTTACACAGATCTCCCTCATCATCAAGGTCGGCCATAACTTATATGATATCATGGACCATAAGCCCGAACTCTTCCAACCCCCTCGAAAGAGAAAGAATTCCTCAGGTGTAAGTCATATTACAGTATAATCCGCCTTCATTCTGCAATGATATGGTAAGTTCTGGCGTGGGGAAAGCATCAATCAGCGCGCAGGGAACCCCCGGTTTTCAAAGGGAACATATAAGGAGGCTGCAAAGTCGCTAAGTTCAGAAGTAGAGATGATGTATAATGGAGACAGGGGACTATGGAGGTAAAATTGAACGGAAAGCTTGTGAGAAGACTCATCATACTCAGCCTGATAGGAGTTGTGGTCTTTGTCTTCTTCTACTTCGACCTGAAGCAGTATCTCACACTGAGTTACATCAAGGAATCAAGGGCACGGTTCCTGGGGCTCTATGAGAAAAACCCCGTAGCTGTCATCGCTTCATACATGGCCATCTACATTGTAGTGACTGCCGTCTCCCTTCCAGGGGCTGCGGTGCTCACCCTTGCCGGCGGTGCCCTTTTCGGACTTGTTACAGGCACCATCGCTGTCTCCTTTGCAAGCACCATAGGAGCCACCCTGGCCTGTTTTGTATCAAGATTTCTGCTGAGGGACTGGGTCCAGTCTAAAATAGGTGAGAGGATAGGGAAGATAAACGAAGGGCTTGAGAGGGAGGGCAAGTTCTATCTCTTCACCCTGAGGCTCGTACCCATATTCCCCTTCTGGATGATAAACCTTGCCATGGGGCTTACAAAGATACCCCTGAGGACATTCTACTGGGTCTCCCAGGTGGGGATGCTTCCCGGAACAATAGTCTATGTGAACGCCGGAAGGGAACTGGCAAGGATAGAGTCCCTGGGGGATATCATGTCCCTGAGGCTCATCGTATCTTTTGCCCTGCTGGGGATTTTCCCCCTCGTCGCAAAGAAGGTGACAGCGTATTTGAAGAAAAGAAGGGTCAAAACAAAAGGAGGATCGGGTGGCAAAGCATGATTATGACATAGGCATTATAGGCGGTGGAGCAGCCGGCCTGACCGTGGCAGCAGGGGCCTCACAGCTTGGAGTGAAGACATTACTTGTTGAAAGGGAACCAGCCCTCGGGGGAGACTGTCTCCACTACGGTTGCGTCCCGAGCAAGACACTCATAAAGACCGCCAGGGTCTATCATCTCATTAAGAACGCAAGGTCCTTCGGCCTTCCAGATGTCAGTGTGGGAAGAGTGGATTTTAAAGATGTGGCCAGAAGGATCCAGTCCGTGATAGAGACTATTCAGCAGCACGACTCTGTGGAGAGATTCTGCGGTTTAGGCGTGAAGGTGGAGTTCGGTGCCCCAAGATTCGTGGATGAATATACGGTCGAGATCGGTGGTAAGAGTTACTCTGCAAAGAAATGGGTGATATCCACTGGATCTTCCCCTTCATCCCCGCCTCTTGAAGGGCTTGACTTGACTTCATACATTACCAACAAGGAGGTCTTCTCCCTTGAAGCACTGCCTTCATCCATGATCGTTCTCGGTGGCGGTCCCATAGCCATCGAGATGGCCCAGGCGTTCTCACGCCTCGGAACAGACGTGACGGTGATTCAGAGAAGCCCCCGGATACTGACCAGGGAAGACAGTGATATGGCAGAGTTGATAATGAAAGCACTGGAGACAGAGGGAGTGAGCTTTTACACCAGGACTAAACTCAAGAGGGTTTCGGAGAAATCAGGCGTTAAAGAGGTGGTTTTTGAACATGAAGGCAGGGAAAAGAAGATCACCGGAAAGGCCCTTCTCATTGCCCTGGGAAGAGAGGCCAACCTTGATGACCTGGGCCTTGAAAATACCGGCATAGAATACTCATCAAAGGGCCTGATCCTTGACGAAAGGCTCAGGAGCACGCAGAAACACATCTACGGTGCCGGTGATGTGACGGGAAGGTATCTCTTCACCCATGCTGCAGGGTACGAAGGCGGTGTGGTAATTGCCAACGCCGTTTTCCATCTCCCGAAAAAGGTGAACTACAGGTTCATTCCCCGCTGCACCTACTCTGACCCTGAGCTTGCATGTATCGGATTGACAGAAAGGGAGGCGGAAAGGGAAGGGATTGAATACACTGTCTGGAAAGAGAAATTCTCCTCAAACGACCGTGCCCTTGCAGAGGGTGAGACCACGGGCTTGATAAAGTTATTGGTTGACAGGAAGGGACATCCGCTGGGTGTGCAGATACTGGGGCTTCATGCAGGAGAACTCCTCTCGGAGTGGGTGGCTGCAATGAACGGGGGCATGAAACTCTCAGCTCTGGCATCCGCCGTTCACCCCTACCCTACCCTGTCTGAGATAAACAAGCGTGTGGCCGGTGACCTCCTTTCCAGCAAACTCTTTTCAGACCGTGTGAGAAAGACCCTCAGGTTCTTCTTTCATTTCAAGGGCAGGGCCTGCGGGTCCGGGGAACATAGTCATTAAGTGATTGGGTCATTACCAAGCCTAAACCTCGGCCTTAGACTGAAACGGGTTCCCGGCTTAACTTTCAGCAAGCCTTCTGACCGCCCATAGTCCTATAAGCACCGCCTCTGCTGTATCGTGATTGAGCTTTTTTCTGTAAGCAGAGGGAGAACCCTTTATGATCTCCCCTGCAAGCTTGAGAGCGCTCTTTTTTGCAGTTCTTCCGTCCTTCTGCATATCAAAGGAAAAGAACTCCCCTCTCCACTCTTCGGCTGAAACCTCAATGACCTTGATCCCTTGCCGTTTTGCCTCCCTTTTCCAGACCTCTCCAACTGCACCTCCTCCTTCCAGAACAAGGCATATAAGACTGGGCAGGTCTTTCAGAATATTATGAACCGCCCTCCTGAGTCTTGTCATGTTCCCCAGATTATGGGATCGGCACCAGAGTAACCTCCCCCCTTTGTCAAAGAGGGCAAGTCCTGTCTTTACGCCAAGGTCAACGGCAAGTATCTGTTCAGTCTTCATGCCAGGGCTTGATGTCAAGTACGGGAGTCCCGTCAAGCATATCAATCCCCTTCACCCTCATCCGGTTCCCCTGCACCTCAATCACCTCAACCAGAGAAAACCCCAGGGGGTTCGGCCTTATGGGTGAGCAGGTACTGAAGACTCCTCTTTCTTCGTCCCTGTGAGGAGGGCGCTGGATCAGGTATTCATCAGAAAATCCAGGGCTCTGGTGGAAGTGAAAGATCACCACTATCCTGTCCCCGGGTCTTATGTCCCTGAGTCCTGCCCTGTATCCATCTTCAATCACGATCTCACCCTCGGCATCTGAAACACGCCAGTGCCGGGGAACCTCTGTTACAGAGGTCTTCAGATATCCTATCGGTCTCAATATAATCTCGTTAGTGATAAGTCACCTCCCCTGACTCAAAGGATGTCCTCAAGGGGTGTCTTTTTCCGGTAGACGGTCCCCTGAAACTGGGCTATCACCTGGCCTTCCTGATCCTTTATGGTTATAAGATAGGTACCGAGTTTCGGGTTGAGGGAGACCTCCTCAGCCTCTGCAGTGAGCACACCTTCCCTGACCGCCCTGAAATAGGAGATACTGGCATTTATAGCCATTGCCAGAGTGCCGTGAGAATTTGAGGCAGCCGAGAAGACCGCATCGGCAAGTGCAAATATCGACCCCCCATGCAGGGTCCCTGCACTGTTGAGATGATACTTCCTTATCTCCATCCTGCCTTTGGCCCGGCCCTTCTCCGCTTCAAGTATCTCAATCCCGTTATGCCTTGCAAAGTCATCCTTCTCAATGAATCTTGAAATCACGTCCATCCAGACCTCCTTTACTCTCATATCTCAATAATTGTCTTTATCCCGGCATAAAGGAAATAAACAGCAAAAACAACAAGCAGGCCTGCACAGAGACCGATAACACCCCTGTATATCCTTTCGCTCAGGATTTTTTTGCCATGACTTACCGTTACTGAGACGGCAGAGTACCAGGCAAGGTCACCTGCGATATGACCTGCCATAAAGGCCGTGACACCGGCGAGACCGCTTTTGCTCGACTGTATCAGGTAGGCAAGCCCGATGGTTGCCCACCAGATGAACCAGTACGGGTTGGCAAGGCTCATGGCAATTCCTGACAAAAGCACCCTCTTTTCCGGACTTCGCCCTGGTTCACCCTCCAGCCTAAGACCTGGAATGGAGCGGAACATCCCGTAAGACATCCAGCAGAGCATGAAAGCCCCGCTGAGGGCGACAACGGCAAAAACCTCTTTCATCTGGAATACCGGGGCAAGACCGGCAAGGAGGAGAATAACAAGTACGATCTCAAGTATCCCGTGTCCCGCTATCAGGAGCGGTCCGGCTACTGCACCCCTCACTGTGCTCTCACTTATGGTGACTGTGAGGAGAGGGCCCGGCATCATTGCACCGGAAAGGGCGATGACGAGGGAAGAGAAGAATATGAAAAGCATCTCCGTCATTTATATTTTCCTGGAGGTCCTTTATATTTCATAAAATTTTATCATACCATAGTCATCTCTGGCCTATCAAAACAATAGTTGACCCCGCTGATTTGTGTTATACTATTCACGATTCCTTGGAAGTCTGCAATGAACTATTCTGCAGAATGATGAAAAAGAGAATACTTGTACTTGGAGATATACACGGTAACCTGACCCACCTTATCAAGGCCCTTGATCTTGCTGGATTCGAACCCGGGGATACACTGATTTTTCTGGGTGATTACATCAACCGGGGCAATGAATCCAGGGAAGTCCTGAACTGGCTTCTTGAGATCAAAAAGACGGGGGAGCATGTATTCCTCAGGGGCAACCATGAGGACATGATCCTTAAACTTCTTGCTGGTGAAGCCCAGCACTGGTACAACTGGCTTGAATACGGGCAGGGCAGAAACTGCATGAAATCCTACGGCTATGACCCTGGGCGTATATTCTATCGGGAAGAGGGCTATTATCTGAAAAAGAATGAAGAGGATATAGCCTTGAACGGCAGGGAAACGCAGATATTCATAAGGCAGCTCTTTCCTGAAGATCACCTTGCGTTCTTCCAGGAAACCATGATCACCTATGAGACTGATGATTATTTCTTCTGCCATGCCGGACTTGAGAGCGGTCTGAATCTTTCAGAGCAGGGAGTCTATTCTGATGCATTGATCCTCTGGGGAGACGAGGACTTTCTCAGGGACCGGAACGATTACGGAAAGACGATCGTCTACGGCCATTACCATCAGAAAGAACCGGTTATCCAGAGAAACAGGATATGCCTGGCCCTTGAGGATGCAGTAGCAGTCCTGAGCATACCCGAGGGGATCATATACGACTCTCTCGGCAGGACCTTTAATGTTATAAAGGCACTTTAAGATCCAAGGGTGCGTATCTGAACCCAACTGTGAGGACCTACCCGAACAATCCAACCCAAAAAAGAGGCAGCCGGATCAAACTCCAGCTGCCTTAAGGTATGGAAAATAGAGGGGTGTCAGCGGAGGGGCTTCCAGAATGCCCTGTCAACGGCAGCCCTGACATCAGGGATTGTATTTCCCTTTTTGAAGAGGGAATAGGCATAAAAGGCCTGGTCCTGACAGATACCGCAGTTTGCAGCATGATTATCCACGTAGCAGGTAAGAAGGCTCTTATGCCCCAGATTCACCTTGCAGTAGCAGTAACAATACATGCTGTCGAGAAGCTCCCGGTTTTCCCGGGCGATCTTGTAGGCAGCAGCAGTCTTTCCGACAAACAGGGCAGGCGAGAGGGTCGGCCTTGTTTCTCCGCCCCTTAGCTTGCTCGCATCAACAGATTCCGCCTGTACCGTCCGGGGAGACTGCATTGTTCCGCTTGAAAAGTACTTGGTATAGAAGAAGTACCCTCCTATTACTATCACTGCAACCAGGACGATACCGAGCGCCGTTTTTTTCTGTTCCTTCTTTGCAGGTTCCCTTTTCTTTGCCCTTTTTCCTGTCTTCTTCTTACCCATTTTATACCTCCGTATAGTGGGATTTACTCCGTGCTGTGAATCAACAGCATTATGTCCGGATTATCAATACCAATCAATGTATATGCCTTGGCGCCATCGGGAGATTGAGCAGATAGATATTTACAATCATCAGTATGACTGAAAGCATAACCATCGGGATCAGTGCCCTGAAGGCGGTATGGCTGTCTTTGTAATGTTTGACTGCCAGTTTATATCCTGTAACGAGCGAAAAAATGAAGAAAATGACAAAGAGTGTCATCTGGATCATATAGACTACGGAATCATTGACAAGGGGGACTGACGCTCCCAGCCAGTCCGGCTCACCTAAATTGAAAGGAGTAAATGCCTTCACCGTTCTCTGAAAAGCAGGGACTACGCCTCCTGATTCATTCAGAAGATGGGCGGTGTTATGGGCAAGATGCATTGAGAGACCTACAGGGATGAACATATACCCGAAGGTTATAAAGGTCTCCTTTATGCTCCGGTGGTTGCCATCCCCGGCCAATCTGTTCGAGAAATAGGAGGCTGCAATCATCAGCCCCGGAATAAACAGAAGGGATATCAGGAAGTAGAGTAAGGACTTTGTTATCACCTCCAGTGTATATCTGTATTTTATCCCGAGAATGTCTGCAGGGATCAGGCTCATCGCCGATTCCATCCACCTACCCCAGGGTTCAAGCATATCCCCGGTAACAAAGATGCTTACGCCTACAAGTACAATGGCCAGTGCCGCCTCATCAAGCCGCCTCTTCCTGGTTGTCCAGGCATCCTTGAAGAACATCCTGAAACGGAGGGTTATGTTATTCTTTGGACAGGCCTTGATGCATTCACCGCAAAAGTTGCATCCATTGTTGCTGTCCATGGCAGGCACAATCTCAAACATGGGGCAGCCATGCCCATTGTCGTTTCCGAGGTAACAGTCCTTTCTCTTGTGACTTCTGCAAACATCACAGTCCTTTGATCTCAACTCGACAGCCGAAAACATGGAATAAATACCGATCAGTCCCCCGATAGGACAGAGATATCTGCAGAATGTTCGCCTCTGATAAAAAAGGGCTACTGTTACGGCGACAAGTGTGAGACCGAGGAGAACCGATGCGGTGACAACAGGGCTTCTTACAACACCGAGCTGAACGTCAAGCCATGTTAGGAGAACAAAAAGGATGTTTGCAATCCAGATGTTTCTCATCCTGGCCGGGAAAAGCCTTTTGGGCTTGAAAATTCTTGAGACCCATTCTGAAATCGCACCCATGGGACACATGAAACACCAGAGCCTGCCTACAATCACAAAGGTGAATATTATGCCAGCCCACCAGATTGTCCATATAAGCTTGGTTGAGAGGTTTCTCCCGCCGTCCTGAACATCCGTAAAACCAAGTATTATCAGCACAAGAAAGACAATTGCAAGAGGAACCTGAAACACCGTCTGGATATATTTCCATTCAAACAGTCTCCTCACCCACTGTATGTCAAGAAGGTTGAATCCAGATGGTCCAGGGGAGGTATAGGGTCTTCTCAACTTCATGTAATACAGTGTTATGAGAGCAGCAAAAAGGACGATAAAGAGTGTAGCTGAAAGACCCCAGTTCATTCCCTCCGGAGCACTTACCGTTACAGGGAAACCGGCCAGATACGATTCCTGGCCATCCTCCTCCAGAAGGACCTTCACCTGGTAGTCACCCGGTTCATCGAACCGCCATCTGATCATGTAATTACCGAATTCATCAATCTCCGAGGCCTTTTTCGACCGTGAAGGATCAAGGGAAAAACCATCCAGAACCTTTAACGGGTCATAAAGTTCACCTGGGTCCACTCTAACCAAGGCATTTCTGACAGGCTCACCCCTCTCGGTATCAATCACCTTGAGAATGATTTTTGTTTCATCTTTGGTTATGGGGGGGGCCGGCTCTGTATAGATCTGCATTCTGTATTTACCAACAACAACAGAGTTGAAGGCCCTGGCAGAACCATGGGAGAAATGAAAAAACAGGATGAACAGAAAGAAGAAAATGAGGAAGATTCGCGTTGTCTTGACAGTTTTATCCATTTTCCGTCTCATTACCCTTTGATTTATGTTCCGGCTTTCCATTCTGTTTCATCCTCTAATAAGATAATAGATGAAAATTATGAATTAAATATGGATATGGTATGAAAAAGTTGTGAAGACGACTGAAAAGAAAGGCAGCCAGAGCACTGGCTGCCTTGAAGGGAGGTAACGAGGCATGGGGGTGCCTCATGAGGTGACACAATTCCTGTAAAGATTGCTTTTGATCCTTGAATACTCCCCCCTTATCATGTAGCGCACATCCCTGATAAGCTGACGTATCTCCCTTGTGAACCCTACATGTCTGAGTAACTCCACTATCAGTCTTGTTGAGAGTGCTTTAAGCGCGGCATACTCCT
The DNA here is from genome assembly GCA_015485235.1 of Nitrospirota bacterium. Classification (GTDB taxonomy): domain Bacteria; phylum Nitrospirota; class Thermodesulfovibrionia; order Thermodesulfovibrionales; family JdFR-85; genus WFTX01. The sequence continues at coordinate 9,491 of WFTX01000191.1, forward strand.
CCACTGTCACAGTGGATATATCGCCTCTCAACTTTGCGATTACCATCGTTACCACATCTTCAACCTCCTTACCGTACACCTTTCCGGCAAAACAGGCCACATCCGTCTTTGTAAGAGGAAGATATCCCCTGAGGGGAAGGGTTATGTAGAGCATATGGAGAATAACTTTCGTAAGCCTGTCAGAGGGGCCATGTCCTTCACATACTCCATGAATAGTACACTCTGTATGGTGAGTCCTGAATTTCTCATTAAGAGTCCTGAGTGAACTATAATACTGGGTGATTATCCCGTCAAAGAGTGAGCGTAATATATAGGAACGTGTGGGAACAAGGGAATGGAAATCGGCCTTCATTTTCTCCAGGACACCGTCTGAATAAAGGGGAAGGCCAAAGCGAATTGATGATGCAAAGGGGGAACCATGCCGGAACTCCCTTTCTGCATTTTCATGGCTCAGTATTGTATATTCTATTTTGCTGTCATTATCTGATTGCTCTGTCTGGTGATGGAATACAACCTCCTGGATCAGGTCATAACCTTCGTCTCTGGCTATTATCACAATATCTGTATCCGACCCTTTCTCCTGGAGATTGTAAACAGCGCTTCCTACAAGGACAATTGCAGAGATATGTGGCCTGTAAGGAAACAGAAAATCTATCTTTCCAAGTATCTCTTCTTTCCGTTCAGAAGAAATGAACCCGTGACTTCTGATCTCAAGTTCCCCATCTCCTCTTTTCCGTAAGTCTATCAGATAGTCCGCCAATGACTTCCCGATAAACCTTCCCCCTGAAGCAAGTACAAAGGCATATAAAAGTCCAAGGAGGATTCCTCCCATGATTATCACCTTTTCAAGAAGCCATGCCTCCTCCGGCCTGTAGTGGAAGAACGAGAGGAATACAAGTGCACCATAGCCTCCAATGAATAAACCAAGGGGAAGACCCAGAAGGAGGAAAAACAATGTAGAAGACCATGTTATCGTCTGTTTGAGCATGTCATGAGGTTTCATTTCCAATAATCCCTTTTCTTTTCCGAGTATCTTCATACTCAGATGATATGACATTTTTTTGAAGAGGCTGTGAAGATTTTATGAAGATTTTGTGAAGAGATCTAAGGAAATAAGAGACAGGTAGGACACATAAGAGGGAGTAAGAATCTAAATCAGAAAAACAGGAGGAGACGACGTGGCGCCTCCTCGGAAATTTTTCTGACAGCTGTGAGCCTTCCCTGGATCGGGCAGAAATATTTCAGAAGTTGAGACAGTCCCTCTCAAGGAGCATCTCTGCAAGGAAAGTCCCGGGCTTTACCTCTGCATTTTCTATCAGCTCTGCGTTCTCCAGATCATAGTGCTTGACACAGGAGGCGCAGATATAGAGTTTTACTCCGAAGTCGGTAACAAGGGTCTTAAGAAGGTCACCCACCGGTGAGAACTCATCCTTCTTCTGCCAGGTGAGGGATTCGGCAAACCCCTTTTTTGCAAGCAGAACGCCCTTGTCCATCAGGAAGATATCC
>WFTX01000192.1 GCA_015485235.1 Nitrospirota bacterium
CCCTTTATAAGACACCCCATCCTCCCGGTGATAAACAGGTTATCTAGTTAAATAATCTATGGTAATTGCAAGTAATCTGCCTCTGATAGTGGAGGAATGCCTTCAGGCAAAACCTAATTTTAATGAGTCATGGAACGTATCTCAGACACTGTTTAAAGTTTATCACAAAAATATTAGAAAATGTTCACAATTAATAATTAAAATATATTAATTATTTTCTTAAATATTTTACCTCTATGATATCTCCACTTTTCAGAAACCTGGCATCAATATTTCCGCTGAGTTCCCTCCTGATATCATCAATAAACTGTGGCTTCATATGTGTAATGTAACATCTTGTTTCCTCAAGACCGTGCCTCTTCATATCCCCCATCAGGAGAACCGGGCAGTAATGCCCCGATGCCACTGCCACATCCCGGAGCCTGTCAGGGAAACTCACCTCCACAATCACATCCTTCACCCCCTGCTTCTTCACCTCCGTCCAGAAGAGGTCAGTGTTCCCGGTATCGCCCGAATACCCGATCTTTACATCCCCTGCAGAAATTATGAACCCTGTGGCAGGCTGGGAATGGGTTACTGGGATGGGCAGGACACTGAATTCTCCTATTCCTGTCTCAACCATGGGAATCAGGGGTTTAAAGACAAGGAGGGGCTGTTTCTCTGATGGTATCCTTGTAAAGTCAGGCCATAGTATGTCGTTGAAGATATGCCGTCTGAGGGCATCTATCGTCTCCCGGAGTCCCCAGACTGTCAGGGAACTCTTTCCGCCCGATATCAGCCGGTTGTCGGCAATGAAGGGGATGTCCCTCACATGGTCAAGGTGTCCGTGTGAGAGGAGGATATTTTCTATCCCGGATTGCTCGTCGAGGGTGAGGATGGCTGTGGCTGAACCGGGATCAATGAGCAGGGTCCGGTCAATAAGAAACCCTGTCAGATACCTGCCCTTCACCTCGGAGCCGGATGCCCCCAGGACCCTTATCTTCACAGGAGCCGGCCCTCTCTGTAGGCCTGAATCAGGATAGCCACTACACGGGGATCAAACTGCCTGCCAGCCCCTTCCTTCAGTTCCCTTATCGCCTCTTCCGGGGAAAGGGCGGTCCTGTAAGGCCTTGTGGTGGTCATGGCATCAAAGGTGTCGGCAACCGATATTATCCGGGCTATGACAGGTATCTCCTCACCCTTCAGGCCGTCAGGATAACCCCCTCCTCCGTACCTCTCATGGTGGTGTCTGACCCCTTCTATAACCTGATCCAGGTTTCCCACCTTCTCAAGCACCTTTGCACCAAACTCTGCATGCATGCTCATGAGCCGGTATTCTTCATCGTCAAGGCTATCGTTCTTCAGAAGGATAGAATCCCTTACGCCTATCTTCCCCACATCATGAAGCACCGCAGCAAGCCGGAGTGCCTCAGTCGTCCGGGAATCAAGCCCCATCCTCTCTCCTATCAGAAGGCTGTACGTCTTCACCCTCTCCGTATGTCCGCCCGTATAGGAATCCCTGAGTTCGATCAGTTCTGCCAGGACTTCAATCATTGTCTGGAAGGTCTCCTTCATCTCCCTGTAGAGGCGGGCATTCTCAAGAGATACGGCTATGCTGTTAGAGAGGCACTGGAGCACTTCAATATCGCCGGGCTGAAAGTCTCCGTCACGCCTGTTCATCACCTCAATAACACCCTTCAGTTCATCCCTCAACATCAGGGGTACGCATATGAGATTTCTCGTCCTGAACCCGCTCTCATCATCAGCCCTTCTTGAGAACCTGGGATCAGAGTAGGGATTATTAACGATGAGAGGTTCGATCCTCTCTGCAACCCATCCTGCAATCCCCTCGCCCTTTCCAAGCCTTATCTTCTTGACAACCGTGCCTCCCTTACCAGTAGCCACCTGGAAGTACAAACCTTCTTCGTCCATGAGAATCAGGCTTGCAGCCTCTGCATTGAGTGCACCGGAAAGATACTCCACCGCCCTCTCTACGATTTCGTCATGCTCAAGGGAGGAATTAATAAGTGCAACAATCTCCGAGATCTTCCGGATCTGTCCAGACTCTTTTTTCTTTGTGGTTTGAAAGGCCACTCTTTTACCCCTGCCCGGAGCAGAAATTAACTGACTCCCCCTCTGTTATGACTTTCTGGCTCTGTAGATGTCATAGAGATACTTGAGGAAGGAAGGTTCAGCTTCTATCATCTTTTCGATAAGGTCATAATCAAGTTCAAGGAGGCAGAGATCCGGAGAATCCGATATCACTGTTGCGGTCCTGGGATGACCTGTTATAAATGCCATCTCGCCAAAAATGTCTCCGGGGCCCAGTTTGGCTATTATCAGGTCATTCCCTCCTATCTCTGTAATCACGGAAACAGTCCCCCTGAGAATAAGAAAGACGCTTCTTGACTTCTCCCCCTCCCTGATTATTATTTCTCCATCGTCCCGGTTCAAGAGATGAGCCTCCTTCAGAAAAGCCATTAATGGCTGGTTTTCCCTGAAGGGGCGGGGGAGGCAGTCGGCAGAGGCCAGATCCCTGAGCACCTCTTCCTTGCTCACACCTGTTGCTTCCACCCTGCAGACCTCTGTCTTTTCCGGGATCCTCTTCTCCTTCAGTTCCATCATGCACTCAGTTATTTTCTTCTGTATGGAGAGATCGTAGGGCTTTATCTGGGAAACCTTCTTGTAGGCACAGATCGCCTTGGCAAGGGCACCTTCAGCGAGGTAGAGGTCACCGGCCTTGTGAAAGGCCCGTGCGGCACCCTCGCTGTTATTTTTCTGGAGATAGAAATCGCCGAGCTTTATGTAATGGGTGGGATCTTCAGGCTCCTTCTTTATGAGGGAGTCAACCATATCGATGGCTGAGTCCCAGTCCTCGTCCCTGAGACTGTTGAAAAGCGCCCTCCAGTCCTGGCCCTGATCCATGCCTTCATTATAAAACAGGGTTAATATATAAAATCAACAGGCAGTCTCAAAAGTAGATCCTCCAGAGCCCCTTTATTGCAACCCTTCACAGATCAGGGTCTCTCCCGCAACAACCTCACTATGTAAATACTAACGGAGTCTGTTTTCCCCTTCACCTTCACATCAGTAAATTCTTCTATATCTATTAACTGACCAAGTCCTGCGAGATACTCCGGCGAAAGGGAATGGAAGGTCCTTTCAGAGATCATTATATCACTGTCATACTCCCTTGTGAGTGCTTCAAGCCGGGAGCCCAAGTTGACTGCATCTCCAATAACAGTATAATCCATCTTTCTGCCCTCCACTCCTATGTTACCCACCACTACCTCACCCGTGCTGATACCTACTCCTGCATCCAGTGAGACCATATCTCCGCTTTGGGATATCTCCTCTGACAATCTCGTCAGTCGACGCTTTATCTCGATTGCAGCGCTGAGGGCGAGTTCTGCATGACGTTCCTGTCTCAGGGGAGCACCCCAGAAGGCCATCACCTCGTCTCCTACGAACTTGTCTATGGTTCCGTCGTATTTCAGTATCACCTCTGTTACAACACTGAAATACCTGTTCAGGATGGATATCACCCTTTCGGGTGAGACCTTTTCCGACATCCCGGTGAAGTCCCGGATATCAGAAAACAGCACTGTCACTGTTCGTCTCTCACCACCGAGCCTGAGTAGCTCCGGCTCTTCAATCAGTCTCTCCACTATCTTGGGGGAGACATAGTTTGCAAAGATCTTCCTGATCTCCTTTCCCTTCCTTTCAACTACAAGAAGCTTGACAGCCAGATTGTAACCTCCTCCTGTTATGAGTGCAAGAACGGGATAGAGCATGTCAATGTATAGGCGTAAGAAAATAAAAACGGAAAGACTAATGATCAGTAATAACATGAGTGAGCCTGAGAAAAGGAGGATTCCCCTTATTGCCGGCAGTCGCCTGATAACCCAGCCTGCTGTAAGGGAACAGAGGAGAAGAAGGAGGATGAGAAAACGGGGAGCCTGGCTCAGGTACTCTCCCCTCAGAATATTTCCAAGGACTGTCGCATTCTTCTCCACACCCGGCATGTTAGCGGAAAGGGGTGTTATCACAAGGTCATAGGTGGCGATAGCGGATGTCCCTATCAGGACATAACTGTTCCTGAAAGTCCTGCTTCCTGTCCTTCCTGAAAGCAGATCCGCCGCTGATATGTATCTGAATGTCCCTTCACGACCGTAGTAGTTGATAAGCATCCTCCCGAACCTGTCTGCAGGTATTATCTTTTTCCCCAGGCTGGCACCTTCATCCCCGATTATCTTGATGTCCCTGCCCCGAATCACCGCTGCCATCTTCAGGGCAAAGGAAGGAAAATACTCACCACCATAACCGATGTAGAGATACTCCCGCCTTCTGACACCATCCCTGTCAGGCAGGGAATAGACATGTCCGAACGTGGCGACCTTCCCGATAGGGTCAGGCGGGATGAGTGCCCGCCAGGCCTCCGGCGCCCTGACCCGGCTGTATGCACTTATCCGGTTGATTGCATCGTCAAGAATCCTTCCGTCCACCTCTCCTTCGTACCGTCTCCCTCCTGTGACATCAAACCCGAGGGCAAGGACAATCTTTTCCTTTCCCCTGGCAAGGACTTTCGCAAGCCGCCGGTCTGCCTCAGGGCTTTCCGGCTCAGGGTAGAGGATATCGAGACCGACCGCCTCAGGCCTCCCTTCAAGGACCTCCTGAATGAGTTCAGCCTGGAGAAGCCTGCTCCAGGGCCATCTCCCGTATTCAGAGAGGCTCTTTTCGTCGATGGCAACAATCAGGATTTCCTTTGGAGGGTTGAGCGGCTTCAGGATCTGTCTTATCCTGAAATGCAGGTCGTATAACAGTCCTCCTGCTAGATCTGAAAGTACCGGCGGGTTGTAGAGGAAGAGAAGCACAAGGCCGAGACTGATAAGCACATTGAAGACGACATGTCGTCCCTTTTCAGCCCTCAGGGTCCGGGGGTTCTTTATAGACATCCTCCCGTCACAGCAGGATTAAAAGGGGTATAGGCTGGTGGTACGGTAACAGTAGTGTCATAGCAGATATCAACTCCTGTTGTAAGGGTCTTGCACTGGCCGGTAGGATCGGTTGTAGGACCAGAGGGAATGGTGCCGGTGTCATGATCCCAGGTGTTCCCGGAGACATCCACAGGTGTGGCGGCAGTCCTTTCATCACCGAAGTCATACATGGTGTTGCAATAAATTGCATTACCCTGTATTAACGGATCGCCTGACGTTACCTGGATCCCTCGGGTATTATTATAAATCCTGTTCCCACTGTTGATCAGGGCGGTCACCCCTGTAATGCTAATACCTATTGAGATACCGTTCAGATTGGAGTTTATATTATTGTTCTGAACAGTAATTGCATCCTGTATGTCGATGCCTGTATATTGGTTGTCTATCGTATTGCCCGTAATCAATCCGCCTGAGCCTGCTCCAGGGAAAATCCTTATTCCCGCAGCCGAGGAAATGGTATTCAGACCGGTTATCGTATTGCCGGAGATTACAGGGATACCCCCTGAGACATTGATCCCGCTGAAGTAGTTGTCATTGAATGTATTGTTAGCTATGCCTGGACTGCCCCCGGAGACATTCACGCCGTTATTGTTGCTGTCAAAGGTATTTCCGTTTATCGAAGGACTGCCGCCTGAGACCTTGACACCATTATCGACATTGTTGAGAAAGGTATTACCGTTGACCAGGGGATTCCCGCTGTCTATTTTAATCCCGTCAAAACCGCTGTTTTCAATCCGGTTGTTCGTGATCACTGGATTGCCGGATCTGACCCATACATTTTCAGAATAAAAGCCGGTGATTGTCGAGCCGGTTACTGTTGAATCAGCTGTTATTTCCACTCCTGTTGTATAAAAGGTGCTTGCACCATCTATCCAGCAATTGCTCACTGTCATTACATTACCTCCATCGGTGACCGCCCTGTCTCCTGTTATCTTGCAGCCATAAACGGAACTCCCGGGTCCGCCCCTCAGAGTGATTCCTGTTCCTCCCTCTAGTACCGTTGAATAGGAAGGCCCGTTACATATCAGGGAAACCCCCTGGGGTATCTGAATGGGAAAGGTCTCGCCAGAGTTTGCATTGTAACTGCCCGCCTCGGCATAGACGGTCCAGCCGGGCTGGACGGCACTCATCGCTTTGGTGAGAGTCCTGAAGGGATTCGTCTGGGAACCGTCACCTGTGATGTCGTTTCCCTTGTTTACATCTACATAAAGGGCAGCAAGTGGAGTCGTCACTGATAACTCCACTGTATTTCCGTCCTCATTCCCTTCAACATCTACCGCCCGGACTATAAAGTAGTATGTAGTACCTCCGCTCAATCCGGTAACAGTATAAGTCGTTGCACCGGCTGGGCTGACATACGTCGGGGCTGTAAAATCCTCACCACCGGGACTCATTGCCTGGTATATTCTGTAAAGTATTCCGGACTGAGGTGTCTGATCGTCCGTTGCAGGATTCCAGGCAAGTGTAACCATATCCCATGAATCGGCCACAGCACTCTGGAGGCCTCCAAAGGACGGCGGGGTCGTATCGCCTGCCTGAGGCAGTGTCACATCCATCTCAACGGTGTTGCCGTCCTGTTTGCCTCCCTCATCAAGGGCCCGTACAATGAAATAGTATGTCTGCCCTGGAGAAAGTCCCTCCAGAGTGTAGTTGGTTACACCCGTCAGAACGGCCAGAGGGTTCTGGAAATCCTCGCCACCGGGAGTGTCGGCGGCAAAGACAAGATACCTCATGCCATCAGGAGGGGTCAGGTCATCCTGGGCTGGATCCCATCCGAGCATCACTGATGTCGACGACAAGATCTCAATATACTGAAGCCCCCCAAATACCGGCGGGGCATCGCCTGCCGGAACCATGGTAATTGTAAGTGTCACAGGCTTACCTGCAAGGTCCGCAAAGGCATCTCCCTGATATTTAACAGCCTTCTCAATATCAAGGGCTAAGACCTCGAAATGCCGGAGCTTCCCGTTGGGGACTTCTATGGTTACCTGCAGGTAATCCCTTCCGGCTATGTCAAAGAGATGCTCCTTAACGGGAAGATCCGGAGCTGATACCCGGAGAAGGATGAACCGGACTTCCGGTGGAACAGCTGCAGCCTGAAGTGTAGAGACCGCTGTTCTTGCGCCAAATGTTATGTGTACCTCGGTTATTCCCTTTATCTTTGCTGAATCAGACCCGCCTCCGCCACAGGATGAAATCAGAATGACCGAGAGCAGAATCAAGGCTATGTTTCTTACATTCCTCATTGCATCCCCGGGAACTGGATATTAATGGTTACAGGTGTGAATGCACCGGAGGGCTCC
>WFTX01000193.1 GCA_015485235.1 Nitrospirota bacterium
CTGGAAGGTCCTGGCGTATGTTGACTCTGTAAGGGAGTACGGGAAACCACACTGATGTAGATATATGGATCGCTGGCAACCATGCTGAGTATAACCTGAATTGAGGATTTTGCAGTATAGGCGAGGGGCAAAGGGCTTCACATCATTCTCGACGGGCATCCATGCCCCATATCCCTAAAAGTCTTCGACTTTTAGGGGGCCCGTCTCCGAGGCGATCATCACGCCTCACCGTCCGTGTGAGGCTTATCTGATGATCAAAACCGTTCAGGCCCAATATCCCTCTGCCTCCTTTTGCCCCGTATCTGAATGAATCGTTCAGTTTGGGTAAAAGTATGATAAAATCATATGAGGGGAGGGTACCAGCCCTCCTCTTTTTTGGTGATATACCACTGCCCCTGAGTACATATACAGGTGTGGAGATGTCTTCAGATAATGGACTGAGTGATGTGGAAAAAATATAGGCGCGTAGCAGAGCTGTTTCAGGCAGCGGTGATTGTCGGCCTCCCTTTTCTGAGAATCCGGGGGGCAAGTGCCTTTCGTTTTGACATACCTGATCTGAAACTCTATTTCTTTGGCACTGTCATCTGGATAAATGAATTCTATCTCTTCCTTTTCGCCGTCCTGTTCTTTCTCATTCTGATAGTGTTCATTACAACTACATTCGGAAGGATCTGGTGCGGCTGGCTCTGTCCCCAGACGGTTCTGCTGGATATTTCCGGTGATCTGTCCAGGCCCTTTCCTTTCCGGTTCAGAGACAGCGTCCAGAAAGTCGTGCTTTTGCCTCTCTCTGCCCTTGTCTCGCTGACTCTCATCTGGTACTTTGTCCCTCCCCTGGAAACGGTCAGGGCGCTTTTCAGCTCAAAGGTCATCACAGGCTTTTTTCTTGTCCAGTGGATAATTATTTATGCAGAACTGGCTTTTCTTGGAAGAAGGTTCTGTACAACCATATGTCCATATTCCATGTTGCAGAACGGTCTCTTTGACAGGGATACCCTTGTGATCGCCTTTGACGTAACCCGGAAAGAGGGCTGCATGGGTTGTGACAAGTGTGTTCATGTCTGCCCGGTAAGGATAGATATCAAAAAGGGCCTCAGAAGGGAGTGTGTCGCCTGTGCTGAGTGTATTGATGCGTGTATCAGTATGACCAGGCCCAGAGGGATCTCCCCGTTCATAGGGTACAGGGGAAGGATACTCAGACCGAAAACCGTCTTTGTCGGGGCTGTAACTCTGGTAATGGGGGTGGGGCTTCTCTTTTTTACCTACACAAGACCTTCAATCAGTGTTGTAGTCTCCAGGGATCCCCAGCAACCGGTAAAAGGCCTGAACCGTTATACCTGCTCCATCCAAAACAATACTGAGACTGAGAGAAGGGTTCATATCTCAATTAATGATGGTTTCATTCTGATTGGAGAAAGAGATGTTATCATACCGCCATATGCCGTTTACAAAGGAAAGGTCATGGTGAAGGCCACGGGCGAAGCCGATAGGGTAATATTTGTATTCAAATACGATGGGAATAAAATACTTGAAAAGGAGGTGGGCTTCCTGTGAAGAAACTCATTTACCTTGTTTATGCCATTTTCATAACATTAATGGTGGTGACCTTTTACGTAGCCTCGGGAGTATATGACGGATTAGTTGAAGATCATTACTACATCAAGGCAAAACACTTCTTCAGCCGGAAGGCGGAAGAGGAGGAAAAGGGGTTCTCCATCAGTATTACGCCGGGAAAAATCAATACCGGCAGAAACCGAATGAGAGTTACGCTCTCGCTTGGCAGAGAGCCGCTTAGTGACGCAATGGTTATCTTTTATACTGGCCTGATTTCAGGAACCGAGCACGACGGAATGTTCATCATGCAGGAAACAGCACCAGGCAGATATGAAACTGAATACAGTATTCCCAGTAAGGGCAGATGGATTTTCAGGGTGGAGATACAAAGCAAAGACCTGAACACAGAGCGTCAATGGTTCGTGGATGTGATATAGGAGGAGTGTTCAGGACAGGGGTTCTTTCCTTTGTGGTTTTCCTTGCCGGGATTTCGTGCAGCGGTATTGAAAGGCCCGTTGCCGACTGTGACATTAACGGGGGTGCCTGTCTTAAGAGGATTGGTGATATTGAAGTCATCCTTGATATCACCCCGAGGCCTGTAAGGTCAATGAAAGAACTTGCCTTTTTCTTGAAGCTCAGAGGAGTTGAAGCTGATGTGCTGCCAAAACGGATTCTGCTGGAGCTTACCATGCCGGGTATGGAGATGGGGGAAAACAATGTGATTCTTGAAGGCAATGGAAAGGGGTTGTACGAGGGCAGGGGAATAATTGTCCGGTGTCCAAGCGGTAAGAGGCTCTGGCGAGCAGGGGTATGGCTTCCGGGCATTGGAGAGGCTTTTTTTCTATTCAACGTGGACAGGTAAACAGGAAATGGAGAATATCTATATTCTTGCCCTGCTTGCAGGCCTTACAGGCGGGACCGGCCATTGTCTCGGAATGTGCGGACCCATAGTGACTGCCTTTTCCATGACCCTCAGGGGACGGGAGTTCGTCTCCCATCTTCTCTACAATACCGGAAGGATATTTACTTATTTCTTCCTTGGGGGGATAATGGGTGCTGGAGGTTCGTTCGTACGGTTTGCATCATCAATGGAGACCCTTCAGCGATGGCTGTTGGCAGGCTCAGGAGCTGTTATTATCGTGATTGGTCTTTCAATGACAGGGCTCATCCCCTGGAGGAGGTTTTTAATTGGTGGCAACCCGGCGGGGAGGTTCGTGGGAAGGTTCAGCGCCTTCCTTATGGAGGAGAGGTCAACAGGTGTGTATTTCCCTTTTGGGATTCTCATGGGCTTTCTGCCTTGTGGGCTTGTCTATACCATGATGCTTTCTTCAATGAGACTCGGGATGGAGACATCCGGGTATGTAGAGGGCTTCCTGAAGGGAGGGGTGGTGATGATTCTCTTCGGAGCAGGCACGCTCCCGGCAATGCTTCTTTACGGACGGGTCGTTTCACTCCTGGGCAGTAAGCTAAGGGGAGGGCTTTACAGGATTTCAGCCATTATCGTACTGGTGATGGGGATTATTTTTGTCCTGAGGGGGTACAGGGGGTAAAGGAAATGTTTCTCAGTACTCCTCTTCTTCCTCGAGTTTCTCTGCAACTTCCCTGAGCAGCTCGAGCGAATCACGGGCTGCCTCTTCATCAACCTTCTGTATTGCAAAGCCGGCATGAACAAGGACATAGTCTCCTATATCCGCTTCCTCCGGCAGGAGCATCAGACTTATCTCCTTCCTGGCACCCATCACATCAACCGTTGCCAGCAGGCCGTTCTTGCTCACTATCCTTGAAGGGATTGCCAGACACATGGTTCAATTCTCCACTTTCGTCACTTCTCTTGTCTCCGGTTCGATTCCCCAGCTCTTAAGCCTTTCGATGATGAGAGAGAGAAACCTGTTGAAATTCGTCTTTACCCTCTCAGTAAGACCGTATCCCGTCTCTATATACTCGGGCTGTATCCCAACAAGGTGTAACTCCTCTGTCAGAGTTCCCAGCAGGCGGCCTGCACCAATCAGGTCGGGTAGTGCTATCTGGTGAACGGATAGCTTGGTCGCAAAGTGGTCAGGGATCTGATCCTTGTTCAGCTCACCCACATAGCCCGGTTCCTTGCCAAAGTCAACGGCGTCTATGAAGAGTAACCGGTCCCTGTCTTCAACAAAGGGCAGGAGCTCCAGCCCCTTTGTTCCACCGTCAATCAGCTCAAGATTGTCAGGCCAGTTGTATCTCTTTTCAAGTTCCCTGAGGGCAAAGATACCTGCCCCATCGTCTGACATCAGGATGTTGCCGATTCCTATAACCGCTGTTCTGCTGTGATTTTTTTCCCCTGTATTCATTATTGTTGGTCTTCTCTGGTTTCAACTCTCAACGTGTATTTTACCATAAAAACAGGGGGCATCAAAATGATGCCCCCTGTTTTTATGCTTGGTGTGTGAGGGTCTTTACTCCCACTCTTTTCCTGTAACGAACTTGTAACCGCTGAAGATCGAGCCCATCAGCCCGTTTCGTTCCTTGCTGGAAGAATACCATCCGAGGTATATATGGAGTATCGCAAAAGAGAGGATTACATACATTCCCAGATGGTGGTAGAGCCGTATTGTCTGTAGATGCATCACGCCTGTGAGCCATCCACCGAGTATCACCCAGACGGTCCCCTTCTGTACCAGATTATAGAGGGCGAATCCGGAGAAAATCTGCCAGATGAAGAGCCCGAAGACAAAGAGGTAAGCGAGACCGGCAAGTGCTGTGTGTCCGACCGAATAGGGTGGTTTCCTGCTAATGAACAGATAGAACTTGATCGCGTCAATCAGATCTCTCCACTGCCTGCCTGTGACGGGAAACCAGACCTTGAAGCTTGCGTAACGGTTGCCCACAAAGGCCCAGTAAAGCCTTACAATCATGCTCATCAGAAAAGTATAGGCGGCAACGAAGTGGATGAACCTCATCCAGCCCATGATCCACTGGTCAGACCTGATGGCATGGCTGAAGGGGTTCCCGATATAGAACCCCGTTACCGAGAGCGTGAGAATACATAGCACATTTATCCAGTGGGTCAGTCTTACGGGAAACTCCCAGGCATACACTCTGATGCGTTCATTACCCATATTATCAGCCTCCTTCCTAAACCACCTTGATCCTGGTGACCTCCCGGCCGTCAGGGTCCACTACATGAACGGCACAGGCCATACAGGGATCAAAAGAATGGATTGTCCGGAGAATCTCAAGGGGCTGTTCAGGATCGGCAACCGGAGTGCCTATCAGAGCCTCCTCGTAGGGTCCTCTCTGTCCCTTTGCATCCCTTGGAGAACCGTTCCAGGTGCTTGGGACCACGATCTGGTAATTCTCGATCTTTCCGTCCCTGATCTTGACCCAGTGACCCAGTGCTCCCCTCGGGGCCTCATGCCAGCCGTAACCCTGGGCCTCCTTCGGCCATGTTGAGGGTTCCCACCTCTCATTTGCATGAATCCGGTAATCACCCTTCTTCATATTGGCTGCAAGTTCATCAAGCCAGACAGGAAGCATCTCTGCCGTCACAAGTGTCTCAACACCACGTGCGGCTGTCCTGCCAAGGGTTGAGAAGAGTATTGCCGCAGGCACATCCAGTTTTTTCAGGACAAAGTTGACCACTTCCTGGACCCTTTTGTGGCCTGAAGCATAGGCCACAAGCATCCTGGCAAGGGGACCTACCTCCATGGGCCTTTCCTCATACCGGGGCGACTTTATCCAGGAGTACTTCTTCCCGTCTCCAAGGTACTTGTATGGTGGCTTGGGACCGGTGTAGTTGTATTTCGTCTCGCCGTCCCAGGGGTGTTTGCCCTTGTCGTCTCCACCTGAGTAATCATACCAGGAGTGGGTGACATACTCGGTGATCTTTGTGTGGTCTACAGGATGAACGGTGCTGAGGTCCTTTCCATATATGGCTCCCCTCGGAAAGAAGAGGTTGTCCGTATTGGACTTGGTATCCTGCTCGAATACACCATAGGCCAGGAAGTTACCCACGCCTGCACCGTATCCGGCCCATTCCTTGTAAAATGATGCTACCGCAAGAAGGTCAGGAATATAGACCTTCTCCACAAAGGCAAGGGCCTTCTTTGCCAGGCCGGTGATAAAGGCAATGGTGTCAGCATTAAGGGCATTCTGACTGGCTGGGTCTATTGGCACAGCCATACCACCGACCAGGTAGGTCTGGGCATGGGGGTTCTTTGAGCCAAGTGTGGCATGGATCCTGATGACATCCCTCTGCCAGTCAAGGGCCTCAAGGTAATGAGCCACTGCCATCAGGTTTGCCTCGGGCGGCAGTTTGTATGCCCTGTGTCCCCAGTAGGCATTCGTGAAAGGCCCTATCTGGCCGGAGTCAACAAATGCCTTCAGCTTTGCCTTGACACCCTTGAAATAGGCTGTCGAGGAGTTGTGCCAGTCCGAGATGGACTGGGCGAGGGCAGATGTTTTCTTAGGGTCTGCCTTCAGTGCGCTTACGATATCCACCCAGTCAAGGGCATGGAGATGATAGAAGTGTATGACATGATCCTGGACGTACTGAATGCCCGTGATCAGGTTCCTGATTATCCTTGCGTTGTCTGGAATGGTAATCTTTAAGGCGTTTTCGACCGCTCTCACCGAGGCGGTTGCATGAACCGTAGTTCAGACGCCTCATATCCGCTGGGCAAAATACCAGGCATCCCTTGGATCACGTCCCTTGAGGATGATCTCAATC
>WFTX01000194.1 GCA_015485235.1 Nitrospirota bacterium
GTATCAGGGTGTTTCACGACCTGCCCAAGTACACCTATCTGCAGGGGCTCTTTGCAAGGGGTGACAGAAGGCTGACCACCCCTCTTCTGAACATGGCAGATCCGGGAAGATGGAAAAAGATCATCAGGGAGGCCGGGCTGAGTGAGGAGTTTTATCTCTTCAGAAAAAGGGATCTCGCCGAAACACTCCCCTGGGACTTCATAGATATGGGTATTGAGAAGGAATCCCTCTGGAAGGAATACGAAAAGGCAAGGGAGATGGCAACAGGACCTCTATGAGCGACTATAAAGAAGAGGTTGTCTTTTTCTTTCTTTTTTGAAGCCATTTCTTGAATGACTCTTGCCTCTCTCCAGACGGACGGCCTGCTACAACTCCCTCAATACTTATATCTTCATCTAAATCTTCCCAGTGTATTCCCTCTCCATTCCTGATTAATCTCCAGTTTTTTCTTTCTCCTGGTGTTGCATACACCAAACGGGGATACCACTGTAATGGAACAGATATGGTTCTTCCATCACTTAATTCAACAGTTAATGTATCTTTTGTTACTTTTACATCTATTGCCCTGGGAATTTCTATCTCAGTCGCCAAAGTACTCACTCCATGCCTCCAATAATTTTTCTTGATGTTTTAATACCATTTTATGAATTTTATTAATTTCTGTCCGGCTAAATCCACCACTTGACTGTAATCTAACAGGGTCGAGCCAGAACTTAGCCACTTTGTCACCACTTTCAACATGAACATGAGGTGGTTCTTCCCTGTCGTTTGAGTAAAAGAAAAACCTATACGATTTCAGCTTTAGAACCGTTGGCATTTATAATTATATCACATTTTATTTTTCGGTTGGGCAATTAATGCATGTTTAGAAAGTAACTGTCATTTAAAGTATGTCCTCTTGTGCTTGCCCAATGCTAACTTCTGCGGAGGCTTCAGCTGCCCACGGTAAAGGCTTTACATCAACTTCCACAGGAATACCCCTGAATCCTCATTCTTACCCTCCTTAAAATATTTCCCCAAAGAGGAGTCTTTTAATCTTGTTTTAATCTTTACTCTGGTACAATGTACTCAAGAATAAGTTCAAAAGGAGGCAGCAAAGATGAAAGCAAGAAAACTCATAGTCCTAATGACAATGGCAGGCCTGTTTCTTTTTATGACAGGCAGGTCTATGGCAAGCGAGAATGAATGGTATGAGCATGGCAGGGGTAACAGTGGAAGTTCTGCAAAGTTCTACGGTGTAGTTGAGAGTCTGCCCGATAATGGCTATGAAGGCATCTGGATAATTGATGGCCGGAAGGTGGTGGTTACAAATCAGACCTATGTCGAAGAGGAGTATGGTAAGGCAGCCACTGGTGCCTATGTGGAAGTAAAGGGCTCGTACTCTGGAGACACTTTCAGGGCTTACAAGATTGAGGTAAAGAGAGGCGGCAACTATGCTCCCCCCTCCAGCAGCAAGTTCTATGGGGTGGTGGACTGGATGCCTGAGGATGGGAAGGAAGGTGTATGGATTATAAGTGGCAAAGCCGTGAAGGTTAACAGACACACAAGGATAAAAGAGGAACACGGCAGATTATCTGCAGGTACCACTGTGGAGGTCAAGGGAAATCCCTCCGGTGAGATATTCATTGCAACTGAGATTGAGGTCAAAGGGAGGTAGTCCTATGGATGCCGTACATTTACATCTGGTTCTGACACATCTGCCAATCGTGGGAACATTTTTCGTAACCGCAACCTTTCTATGGGCAGCCTTCAGGAAAGAACCGGCTATCGGGAGGTTCGCCCTCTATGCATCGGTTGCAGTAAGCCTGACAGCCATACCTGTATACCTTGCAGGTATGGCTGCAGAGGAAAAGATAGAACATCTGCCCTGGGCGAGTGAGAACCTGATAGACTCCCATGAAACCATAGCAGCCTTCGCCCTCGGGCTCTCCATCCTTATCTTTCTGCTTGCAGTAATTATTATAATAATTGGGAGAAGGTCAGATAACATCAGGCCATCAATGATCTGGGGCATGTTTCTTGTTACCTTATTGCAGTTTGCCGTCCTCAGTTACACGGGAAACCGCGGCGGCCTGATCGGACATCCGGAGATACGAGGCAGCAATACCTATAAGGGCTTTGTGGAAAAGAATTACAAGAAGCCCGGACAGAGGCAGTATCATAAAGAGGATGACTGAAGATGAAGATCCTGATTATTGAAGATGAAAAAGACCTCGTAAGGATACTGAAAAAAGGCCTCGAGGAGCATTCCTTCACTGTAGAGACAGCATACGAGGGTGAGGAAGGCCTCTATCTTGCCGAGACCTTCCCCTATGATGCCGTTGTACTTGATTTAATGCTCCCTGAAATAGACGGTTTCAGCATACTCGAACGGCTGAGGAAATCGAAGAAGGACGTTCCAGTAATAGTCCTGACAGCCAAGGGAGGGGTGGAAGAACGGGTGAGAGGGTTGAACCTCGGAGCAGATGATTATATCCCCAAGCCCTTTGATTTCTCGGAACTGCTTGCACGCCTGCGTGCTGTAATTCGGCGTCACAAGGGCGAAGCATCACCGGTCATCGAAGTATCTGATCTGGAAATTGACATGAACTCCCACAGGGTCAGAAGGGCTGGCAGGGAGGTCCAGCTGACAGCCAATGAATACAAGATACTGGAATACCTTGCCCTCCACAAAGGCCGGGTGATCTCAAGGACAGAGCTTCTTGAACACATATACGACATAAATTCAGACCCTGACAGCAATGTCATAGATGTCTATATCAACTATCTCAGGAGAAAAATAGACAGGGATCATGACAAAAAACTCATACATACTGTCAGGGGCGCAGGATACATACTCAAGGAATAGGTCTGTGAAAGCCTTTCTGAAATCAATAAAGGGTCGCCTTGCCGTACTGTTCTTTCTATTTCTGAGCATCTTCCTGATACTGCTTGATGGCGTGATTTACAAAGAGGTAAAGTCCCTTCTGCTTTCATCAGTCGATCATCTGCTTCATTCGAAATCACAGATAGTAAAGGGCCTGCTCCATGTTGAACATGGCGTGGTGGAACTCGAACTGACAGAGATTGTCTCCGGAGAGTACTCTGTTCCACGCTCCGGCCATTATTACAAGGTAGTAATGGATGGGAGGGTTCTGGCAGCCTCGGAATCACTGGTGGATATGGATTTTGACCTGTCGAGACAAATCTCGGACATAAAGCATCGTACAGGAAACGAAACCTTTTATACATCCACAGGGCCTGCCGGAGAGCCAGTGAGGGTCCTGAAAAACACCTTCAAGTTCCTTGATAAGGAGACAACCGTTTATGTAGCCAGCAGCCTTGCGGACAGCCTGGAGCTGCTTGCGCGGCTCAGGTATTTCCTGATAATCTCCACGCCTGTGATTCTCCTTATAACGGGAATCGGGGCCTACTGGATAGCATCACTCTCACTTAAACCCTTAAGACGCTTCTCCGATGAGATAGAGAAAGTCACCCACAGGACGCTTGGACAAAAGATACAGGAGCCCGGTGCTGAAGAGCTGAAGGGACTTGCAAGTACCTTCAATTCAATGCTTGATCGTCTGAGGAGAGCCTTTGAGATCGAAAAACGCATATTATCAGATGCCTCTCATGAGCTCAAGACCCCTCTTTCTGTAATTCTCGCAGAAAGTGATGTCACCCTCCAGAAGAAAAGAACAGCCGGTGAATATGAAAAATCCCTTCTCTTCATAAAAGAGAAGGCCGAATCAATGAAGAAGACCCTGAACGACATTCTCAATCTGGCAAAGCTTGATTCCGGACTGCTACGGTCTGGGGAGTTCAAGGAGCTCTCAATCAACGACTGTCTGTCAAGAGCAATAGAGATGGTCTCCCCATCTGCAAGGAAAAAGAAGATAGAGATCAGGTTCAACGCAGAAGCCGCCTTTACGATAAAGGGTGATAAAGACAGGCTTACCGAGGCATTCCTGAACCTGCTCGACAATGCCATAATGTACAACCATGAGAGTGGACATGTTGATGTATCCATCAGCCCGGATAACAGCAATATTGTGATTCAGATAAAGGACACCGGCGTTGGGATAAAACAGGATGAACTGGATAAAATTTTCAACAGGTTCTACAGGTCTGCCGAAGTCAGAAACAGGGAAGGAACAGGCCTTGGACTGAACATAGCCAGGGAAATTATAGACGCCCATGGTGGAGAAATAAGGGTTGAAAGCACCCCTGGCAGGGGAAGCAATTTTATAATCCTCTTTCCTGAACCCGGCATCCTGTAGGAATCCTGCTCCTGCAAACGCTTTCAGAGGAGCAACGCAGGGTCAGTCACAGTAACTATTCTCATCCTGAATTTCCGGCCCGGAATCATCACCGTCGGATGATTTGATTCCCTGAAAATCAAAGTTGCAGTCATCCGTTAAATTGTTGTTTTGCTCACACCCGTATAAACTCTTTATGTATTCCATGTATCCCTTAAGATCTTTACTGTTGCTTTCCGGTTGTCCTTTGGCATCCCTTACTTCTTCGGAACAATCGTCACAACTGTTACTGCTTGAAATAATTACCTGATGTTTCTGGTCAGACAAAAGCTGGGCTGTTTTCATCTGCTTTGTAATCTCCTTCTGATACAAATGAAGCACATTATAGGAATCAGCATTGGCTGATGTGGCAAGCACCCAGTTAGCTAAAACAATCACGATCAATTTACCTGATTTATTCATTCCCTTGTTTGCCTCTAACGGCGGAGCAGCGAAGCGCCAACGGCGGAGCTGAGTTGCACGGGCTGAGACGGGGTGAGCCTCTCGGAGACCGTGTCTACTCCAGTGTTTTGTTCTCGTCGTGCCTGAAACAGGCTGTCAAGGAATCCTATATAGATTCAAACCCTCTAATCAAGATTTAGACAGCTGCAAGAATTACGGAATCATCGCGAGCCGGGAACAT
>WFTX01000195.1 GCA_015485235.1 Nitrospirota bacterium
TACTTCTTATAACTCTGGATTGTTATATACGCCGTGTAAGGGCTGGTGTCGGAACATGACGTACCCCTCGGTGCCATAAGGACAACGTTTCCCCCTTTCTGCCACTGCTGGGGGCTGAGGTTCAGTATGGCATTACCCATCCAGTCATTGGAGCCTGACGCCTCCGGAAAGTCTTCATCGGGACATTTGACACTGAAGTTTGCGGGGAAAGAGTTATAGTCCCATGAGAACCAGATTGTGTTTTCATCACAATCAACACCTGTCATATTCAGGACTATATCAGAAGTGGCCTTCACATCCATAAGGGTTATAAGCATCGCTGGATAAAAGCGCGTACCGGTATCAACATCCACAGCTCCACCATTTGAGGGCCATTGAGCTCCACCGCTTATTTTCTTCCCATGTCTTTCCTCGGCAGATGCCTGAAGATATAGCGCCCATTCACCCTTTGAGACATTGTCACAGTCATCATGAACCCTTACCCTTTCGACCAGTATCTTGACTGCATATCCGGGATAACGACATAAATCAAGGGCATCATCCCTGAATTTTGTCTCGCTGTCCGCCATTTTGTTATTTTCTCCACGCACACACCATTTGTAGTGATTGCCATAAACGGAATTCCACCTTGGTCCGCTAAAACCGCAACGTTTCATCTCATTCATGACATTATGTGCTACCGCTTTGAGTGCATAGTTCTTGCATTTTTCCATAACAGAGACTGGTATAAAACCGCTTTCTGGAATGAAAGGGGTAAGGGGTTGTCCGGCAGGGCTGGATTCAGTCGCCGCCTTGACCCAGTCCCTGTCTATTGTAAAACTGACACTTTGACTTGCTAATCCGCCGTTCATTGATTTTACTATTATTGTATACTCACCGGATGGTGTATTTGATGCAACGTTCCATTTGATACTCTGTTTCTTGCCGTTGATTGCAATCAGGTTCCTGGCGAGGGTCGCCACCTTCACCTGTCCGTGCCTAAGGGGCACCTTCAGTTTTGTCCCCTTTGGGGTGCCTGAAGAAATCCACTCGACCAGGTAGGTATGCCCCTTATACAGGTTTTCTCCAGGTTTTGGACTCAAAACCTGAATGGTTGCTGCATAAGATTCAACGGGTAAGAACAAGACAAGTGAGGTTAAGATATATAGCAGGAGTAAGCAGACTCTACACTTTCTCTTAGGCCGACCTCTCATTGTTGCCTCCTTATTTACTCTTTTTTCTTATTGATAGGCGGTCTAGAGAACGGCCCGAAGTGTCTGTCAAGTTATCAGTCTAAGCCGGTTATCTTCAGAACATCATCATATCGACATCTAAAGGTCCCATTAATAATAAGTGGCATTAAGTGCAAAAAAGGTTCAACAGTTATTTTCATTTGCATATCGTCATATTCAAAAGGCTTTCCTGCCATTTACATAGATCCTTCTGCAGTGGGGGGAGGTCACTTCTGGTCAGGTCCCTGTTTTTCCCGGCAGCGACTGTAATGATGCCTGCCACAACAGCAGAAGACATTGATGTCCCGCTCAGGAAATTATGCCCGTTACTTGGTACTGTAGTAAGAATGTTTTCAGAAGGGGCGCATACATCTGAATTCTCCGCAACACTCTCATTGGGATAAAATTTGCCCTTGCTGTCGAGACCACAGACAGCGACAACTGATGGGTGGGAAGCCGGAAAAACCAGACCGGTCTGAAATGGCCTGTTTCCAGCCGGGGCAATAAAGATTACCCCCCTCTCTGTACCTTCTTCAAGCACACTGACCACCAGAGTGTCAGGCACTGTTGTGCCTATACTGAGATTGACAACCTTTGCTCCTGACTGTATCGCCGTATCAATAGCCTCTGCCACAGTGGAGGAGTAACACTCCCCCATGGAGCTTGTCTCAGAGACCTGCCTGCAGGCCCTCAGGGCTAGGATCCCTGCCTCAGGGGCTATGCCCTCTATTCCAAAGCCATTAATTTCTGCCGCAATGATCCCTGCCATGGCTGTACCATGTATCTCGGCCATATACCCGGATTCAGGAACGAAATTTTTTGTTATTTTGATATTTTTTTTTAGGTCTCCATGGTCAGGATCTACACCTGTATCAATCACGGCTACCAGAACATCCTTTCCCCTCAATTGATTATGATTGTGGAGGCTGTCCAGGTTCAGTATCTTTCGGATCCTCTGCAGGTCGCTCATAGGCTCGGACAGGGTCCTGAAAATGTAATTCGGCTGCACCTCGATCACACCCTTTTCTCCGGAAATCCTCTTAATGACATCCTGGATCTCCTCTTCTGTTTTCAGGATATCCACCCTGTAGTTGAGCGTCCGGATGTTGAATGTCCTGAGAAGGGTAAGGCTGTACTTATCAGTCAGCATCTTGATTACATTGTCACTGCTGGGGTCACTTGTAACCACAAGTATCTGTCCTGGCAGGTATGTCCTTGTCTTGCCAAAGGAGGATGCCCATATAGGACTCTCACCCATTAATACATCGCTCTCTCCAAAGCCCTTAACCTGCCATCTGTATCTTTCCCCTGGTTGGAATATCCTCTCGAAGACCCTAACAGGAATGGTATATTCAGTATTTTTTGTGTAGGCTGAAAAAAGAGGCTTATCAGTCCCTTTCCCATAAAACTCTATCAGATATACTGATGCCTCCTCAGCCTTTTCCCAGGTGAATGAAGGAGGCTCATACCCGATCTCTGACTGATCCTCCGGTGAGAGGAGTCTGAGAGCATAGGTCTTTGCAAATTCCTCAGAGGAGACAAAATATATGGCTTCAGGTACAGGTATATTCTCAGGACTGGTCAGGACAAACCTTAGAAGATGGGTTCCTGTATCAAAGGTCGGGAGCGGAGGTGTATCGGGTGTTTCAAAAGTCACGCTCCTTCCATATACTATATGCTTCTTGACATGGGAAAGGATCCTGCCGTCCACTTCCCAGTAGCCCTCAAGAAGGCCTGAACCGGTAAACCTTATATCCACAAAGGCCTTTAATGAAGGATCGTTCCTCTTTACAGTAGTCTCTGCCCGTCTGTTTCCAAAGTATAGTTGCATCCTTGTTATTCTGAGTTCCGCACCCGCTTCGGTAGTTACTATCATCTCCGATTCTGTAACAACAACTACGGATGCCGCCATTGTTCTGAATGCTGCTGTTGAGGTCTGAGTGGACTCGGTAAAAGTCCGCCTGAATTTTATTCTTGTAACACCAAGCTGTTCAGCCCGTTTCAGTACCGATACAGGAAATGTTATTGTCTCAATGGCACGACCGGAACCGTTATGTACAGATATCTGCAAGGGGGTATTAATCCTTCCTACCTCCTGACCATTTGCAAGAAATATCCCCTCAGTTGACCTGAGTTCCATGTTGACGGGGGGATTGGTTAAGGCAGTATATGATAACGACTGTGAGCCTCCTGAGCCTCTTGGGATTCTGAATGAAGGAGGGCTGACAGTTACTGTGACCTTTACAGGTTTTGGCTTGATGAGCAGAGCAAGATTTATATCCCTTGTTTTAGCACCTGCCGGACAGGAGTCAACAGCCCGGAGTGTAAAATTATATGTCCCCGATGATGAAGGAATCCCTGAGATAATCCCCGATGAACTCAGATTGAGGCCTGGTGGGAGAGAGCCTGAGCTGATGCTGAATGTAAGAGGTGGTGTTCCACCAGAGGTCGTTATACTGTAATTGTATGATTTACCCTCCTCTCCTGCCGGCAGGCTTGCTGGCATGGTGAATACAATGTCAGGACAATTTAAACTTATTGGTAGAGCAAATGTCCTCTGTGCAACCTGCCTGCCCGATGAACATGAGTCCTCTACCGAGGCTGCAAACCGGAACGTCCCCTGAGACTGGGGTGTACCTGTAAGCAGACCGGTACTGCTCAGACTCACACCAGGTGGAAGAGAGCCTGCAACAAGACCCCACCGGTAAGGAGGTGATCCACCCTGAGCCTGAAGTTGGTAGTTATAGGCCCTTCCCACCGTAGCAGAAGGAAGGGTCGAAGGAGAGCTTATGTTGAGCTGGGCACAGTTTATCAGAAGGGAATATTTACCAGAAGCAGAATTTGAACCGAAGGGACAACTGTCGCTTACATCCACGCCAAAGAAGTAATTTCCCTCTGAAGCCGGGGTTCCGGATATCAGACCGGTTGAAGAGTTCAGATTCAGGCCTGGTGGAAGGGAGCCTGTGAGGGTAAAGGCCAGGGGTGAGGTACCCCCCGTTGTCTGCAACTGGAGTGAGTAAGGTTGCCCCTTCCTGCCTGACGGCAACTGTCCCTGGGTAAGGAGGTTAAGGGCAG
The DNA here is from genome assembly GCA_015485235.1 of Nitrospirota bacterium. Lineage (GTDB taxonomy): Bacteria > Nitrospirota > Thermodesulfovibrionia > Thermodesulfovibrionales > JdFR-85 > WFTX01. Next base: position 4,287 of record WFTX01000195.1, read on the forward strand.
GGCAGTTTATTGTAACAGGAAGGGTGATGTCCGGGGGAGAATCCAGAGAGCAGTTATTAGTGTAAACTGTAATGGGATAATATCCAGGATATGAATAACTATGCTGCACTGAACCAGAACAAGTTCTGCCCCAACCAAAACTTACAGAGTTTGTGCAGGGCACAGTAAGTACGGTACCGTCAAGAAAGTCCGCCATTACCGAGCAACCTCCGAGGTCGTCAGCCCAGGATGCATTTACTGTAATGGTCTGGCCCGGCAATGCCGTTGAAGGGGAGACACTCCCGGTGACTGCCATCGATACGGCAGGAATCAGGAATATAATCAATAGTATCAGGACTGTCACTTTGTTTGTTTTTTCTCTTTTTTTCATCCCTTTCCTCCTTTAGAAAGAAAATGGCATGTCTGCCGTAAATACAAACAAAAATACGAGTTCTTCATTCTCACCACTGTAAACCCTGTCGTTGCTCTTATTATATAGTCCCCTTATGCCCACCGAAGGGTTCAAATATCCCCAGAGATTTTTTGCAAGGAGGTAGGATATCCTAAAATTTGAGTTGAATGTATCCTGCTCAGCGGAGCCGTCGCTTGCTTTCATCCTGTTATAAGTTCCGGCAAGCTCATAGGAGATCCGCTTGTGGTATGTCTTGCCTCTCATGTCGATATTAACTGTATATGTATCGGATCTCTGGTTGTTGTTCGGGAACCTTGAACGATTGAACGAAAAGTTGGAAGTCAAGGAAAAGTTATCCGAAAAATAGGAAGGGGTGAAAGTGACTGTTGTGGTTGTAGAATCATTCCCGTTTTCGGTCCTGTCGTTCTGTATGGAATGACTCGTCTGTAGGGCGAGGTTCCACCGGTTTCTCATATAACTGATGTTTGATGAAAACACATCGGTATCAGTTCGGACTATATAGGCAATATCAGGCTCATCAGTACTGTCAAGGAGTGAATGCTGGTAGCTCAGGGTTATGGGCATGTTCGGTATGCCGTTGAATGAATAAGTGAGCATCGCCTGTGAGGTATAAACAGTCGGGTAAAGTTCATTGTCATCCACGTTGTCATGATACAGGGAATAGGCAAGATTCAATGAGTGGTACTGTCT
>WFTX01000196.1 GCA_015485235.1 Nitrospirota bacterium
GTATATGGGGTTGCTCTTCTGAAGGTGAATGACAATCCCGTCAAGTGGTTCAAAAAGGACCATCCCATCAGGGTTGCTGACAGGGTTCTTAATGAACTGATCGGGGGGACATACATCTCATATCTTGTTGTTGAGGGAGGCTCAGAGGATGACATAAAACGGCCCGATGTGTTGGGTTACATTGAGGGTCTCCAGCAGCATCTTAACAAACTCTCCCTTGTGGGAAAGACCACATCCGTGGCTGATGTGGTAAAGAGAATAAACTATGTGCTTCATGACCAGGACAGTAAATACGATGCCCTTCCGGGGAACAGTATCTCGATCGGTCAGTATCTGTTTCTCTTCCTGATGTCATCCTCACCTGATGAACTGGACAACTTCGTGGATTACAATTTCAGGAAGGCCAACATATGGGTTCAGCTCAAATCCGGGGACAACAGGGATATGACTTCAGTGGTAAGGGACCTGGAGAATTACATGAAGAACTCTCCACCTCCTGAGGGAATAAAGGTCAAATGGTCAGGGCTTCCCTATCTGAACATTGTCTGGCAGAACCTGATGGTGAAAGGGATGCTGAAGGCAACAGTAGGTTCCTGGTGGATCATCTTCGTCCTGCTGATTATCCAGTTCCGGTCCTTCTGGTGGGGGCTGATGGCGATGCTTCCGCTTGGACTCTCCGTTTTGTTCAGTTACGGACTTATCGGTTTCTGGGGCAAGGATTATGACATGCCTATTGCCGTATGCTCAACCCTTGCCCTCGGACTGGGGGTTGACTTTGCGATTCACTTTACCCAGAGGTTCAGGGAGCGGTTCAGAAAGACGGGTGACCTGTCCTCCACCATCGAGTGGACCATGGGAGGAGAACCGGCATTGGCCATTTTCAGGAATGCGGTGGTCGTAGGGCTGGGATTTCTTCCGATGGTCTTTGCATCCCTGGGACCTTATGTGACGGTGGGGCTCTTTTTCGGCTCCCTCTCTTTCTTTGCTGGGATTACCACTCTGATCTTTCTCGCTGCTCTTATTGGAACTTACAGGAGACTTCTGTTAAAACAAGCATAAATAAAGGAGGTTTGTAATGCCCGGGAAAGCCAATGGAAATTTGAAACGGTGGAGTAAGGAGAAGGGAATACAGGGTTTTCACATCATAAAACTCATACATAGGTCAGAGGGCAACTTCCGGATAATCCAAGGATATCTGCTGGCAATAATGTTGATGCTCCTCCCTGTCAATGCCTTTTCTCTGGATGCAAAGGATATAATGGCCAGATCACAGGCTGCATTTCTGTATCCCGGAAAGGACTTCAGTGCAACTGTTCATATGAGGCTTATCAGCAAGAGCGGAAAGGAACGGATCCGGAAACTGAAAATGCTCAGAAAGAACTTTGGCAAAGCCGGAGGAGAGCAGAAGTACTTTATGTACTTTTTCCAGCCAGCCGATGTGAAGGGTATGACCTTCCTTGTATACAAATACCCTGCAAGGGATGATGACCGGTGGCTCTTTGTCCCGGCACTTAACATGGTCAGAAGGATCGCTGCCCGGGACAAGGCATCAAGCTTTGTTGGCTCTGATTTCACCTATGAAGATGTCTCAGGCAGGGACATTGATGATGATACGCACGTATTGCTCAGGGAGGAGGTCCTCCAAGGGAAACCCTCTTACGTGATAAAAAGCACACCGAAAGAAAGGGATGTCAACTATGCCTATAAGGTTTCCTGGATCGACAAGGAGAGCTTCCTCCCCCTTAAGGAGGAGTATTTTAACACGCGCGAGGAGCTCTTCAGGGTCTTTACGGCAGACGAGATAGAGACAAAGAATGGCTTTCCGACCATTACGAAGCGGACTATGAAGAATCTCAGAACCGGTCATAAAACAGTGGTTACCTTTGAAAAGGTCGGTTACAACTTAGGCTTGCCGGACAACCTCTTTTCAGAGCGGTTCCTGAAAATGCCTCCCAGAAAATGGATCAAATAAGTGGGACTTCTTACACATAAATTGAGCTATTTATTATCAGCTGGGCGGTGGAGGCCTTTCGTAACCCCATTTAATGCAATGGATTTCAGCTATAAAAAAAGAAGAAAGGCTATTCATCGGGCAGGTGAAAGACTGGAGATTGGTGTTCTGACGATGCGGTATTGCCAAAATGGGGATTACTCTCCGCCTCCACCTGTCCGTCAGGAAGATTTTTGGAAATTCCGGCTGGGAAATAGCTCAGCTTGGGTTAAAAGAAAAATATTAATCCTGCTGATATCATGCATTGTACCGCTGCTGGCGACCTCTGCCTATGGGATGGATGTAAGTATTAACGGATTCATTCAGGGCAATTACTCCCTGAATTTAGACACTTCAAATCCCGACGGTGGCGATTATAAGTGGGCTGAGGAACGGGGACAGTTGAAGATCGATGCAAATACAGAATTGATCAGGCTCTTTTCAAAAACAGATTTTTTCTTTGATCATCTTGACAGGGACGGAGATATTGAGTTCAGGGAACTCTACATTGACTACGGAGGGGAGTATTTTGATCTGAGGGTCGGCAGGCAGATCATCACATGGGGCCTTGGCGATCTGATATTCATAAATGATATCTTCCCGAAAGACTATGAGGCATTCTTCTCCGGCCGGCCTCTTGAATACCTGAAGAAGGGTATAGACGGTTTGAAGGTCGGGCTCTATCCAGACTTTGTTTCCATTGATGTGGTGGTTATCCCCTTTTTTGAACCGAACAACTTTCCCCTGAGTGAAAGATTCCGGTTCTTTGACCCCCTGGCAGGAATTGACAGGGAAGAGGATAAACCGGGCAAAAAGCTTGAAAATACTGAGATCACCATCCGGATATACCGTAATCTGGGGGACTTTGAACTCGCCCTTTACTATTACCGCGGATTTTTCAGGAATCCTTCAATAATGCCTGACAACCCTGCGATACCGTCAAACCTCACCCTGTTTTATCCGGAGCGCTCTGTATACGGTGCAAGCATTCAGGGGAGGGCACTTGACGGTGTCCTGAGTCTCGAGGCAGGGTACTACGACTCAAGAAAGGACAGGGAGGGGACTGATCCCATGATACCTAACTCCAGCACAAGGTTCCTTGTAGGGTATCAGAGGCAGCTCTGGGAGGACTTTACCGTTGGTATGCAGTACTATGGTGAGTATATG
>WFTX01000197.1 GCA_015485235.1 Nitrospirota bacterium
CAATATCATCAGGCCCAAGCTCGATCCCCATACTCGCTGCTTCAAGGGGTGCCCGTCCCGAATAGTAGAGAGAAGGGTCATACCCCAGGATGGATAGGTTCGCCACATCAGAGCCCGCCGGAAAACCTTCAGGGATGGTCCGGACCATCCCGGGCCTTCCGGTCCGGACAAGCCTGTCCATATTCGGAGTAAAGGCCGCCTGAAGCGGCGTCTTTCCGCCAAGGGAGTCAACGGGACGGTCTGCCATCCCGTCGCCTATGAGTACGATATATTTCATGAGTAATCGTTATTGGTATATTAGTGTACTGGTTATTGGCTAAAGACCATCACTGGTCATAGGGTTACTAAGTTATCAGGTTACTCAGCCTTAAGCTTGACCTTAACCTTAGCCTCAACCTATCTTTTCTCCCTACCCGCTGTCTTTATTATGATTCTATCACGCCGTTCAGGAGAGATTCAACGGAGGAGATGGTTGCCTCTGCCTTCCTGGGTCTTGCCTTGATATTCAGCACGGTATCGGGATCTTTCAGCCCTGCCCCTGTAAGGGTACAGACAACGGTCTCTCCACCCTTGAAGTATCCTTCATTGTATAGCTTCAGTACTCCTGCAAGGGAGGCGGCAGATGCAGGTTCGCAGAAGATGCCTTCCAGGGAGGCTACCAGTTTGTATGCGCTCAGTATCTCATCATCGGTAACAGCCTCGATCCTGCCACCTGATTCATCACGGGCCCTCACCGCCTTCTGCCAGCTTGCGGGGTTCCCGATCCTTATGGCAGTTGCAATGGTCTCTGGATTCTCCACAGGCCTTCCGAGTACGATCGGGGCAGCACCGGCAGCCTGGAACCCGAGCATCCTCGGGAGTGAACTGATCCGGCCTGCCTCGTAGTATTCCCTGTATCCCTTCCAGTAGGCTGTAATGTTTCCTGCATTGCCTACGGGAAGTGCATGAAACTCGGGGGCATCCCCGAGCTGGTCCGCCACTTCGAAGGCCGCGGTCTTCTGGCCTTCAAGCCTGAAGGGATTGATGGAGTTGACGAGGGTGATCGGGTGCCGTTCAACCATCTCCTTTACGATCCTGAGGGCCTGATCAAAGTTTCCCTCGATCTGGATTATCTCAGCTCCGTGTATCATGGCCTGGACAAGCTTGCCGAGGGCGATCTTTCCCTCGGGAATAAGAACCACTGATTTTATTCCTGCACGGGCTGCATAGGCTGCTGCTGAAGCAGAGGTGTTTCCTGTTGAGGCGCATATCACCGCCCTGGCACCGTCCTCCATCGCCTTGGAGATCGCCATGGTCATACCCCTGTCTTTGAAGGAACCCGTAGGATTTGCACCATCGAACTTGAAATGCAGGTCAAGGTCTATCCCGAGTTTCTGAGGAATATTTGCTGCCTTGATAAGGGGGGTGTTTCCTTCCCTGAGGGTGATTATGGGAGTGTTTTCATTTACTGGCAGGAACTCACGGTACTCATGCAGGAGTCCTCTCCAGGAGTTGCACATTCGGGGTTTCTGTTCCGATGAATCAGACAATTGGGATTCACTCTGAGCCATCCTCAAAAATCCTCCTTAAATAAAGAATTTCGAAAAAGGAGCTGATGCTGAATATGCAAAATGAACGAATAAAGCTGCCCTGAGCAGATCTTAGCGAGCGATCGATACGATTAAAAATGTAATAAGATAGAAAAAGTTACTTACATATCGAGGGTGCTGCTGTATTGCCTGCCCGTATCGTGGCCTTCAGGGGTCTTTATTCATTCAAAAAAATCACCTTCTATCAGTTCCACTTCCACTCCCTGGTTCCTCAGGGACTGTATGCCGTTTTCCAGGTTTTCTTCAGTGCCTTCCAGTTCAAGAACCATCTCTCCGACCGTCTCTGTCACACGGGCACGCCTTATGTTCGGCATGATATCAAACTTCTTTGCCATGGTGAATATCACCGGCTCCTTGATCAGATGCTGGGGGAATGTAAGCCTTACCCTTTTAGTCATGAAACCCCCTTTCCTCCTGCAATGGCAGGAACTATGGAGACCTCGTCTCCATCCTTGACTTCCGTATTCTCAGCCTGAAGAAAACGGATATCCTCTTCATTGACATAGATGTTCACGAACCGTCTGATCTTTCCACCCTCGGAAACCCTCTCTCCAATGCCGGGGTAGCGGGAGTCAAGATCATTTATAAGATCAATGATCCTGCCCGGTTTTCCTTCAACCTCCTCCTTGCCATCGGTCAATCTCTGGAGCGGTGTGGGAATCCTTACCTTGACAGCCATGTTAATACCCCCTTTCCTGTATGTTCATTTCTTTTTGAGTGCCTCTTCAAAGGCCTGCAGGTTTGGTTTTATGTATATGGGTTCACTCATCCTGCCCTGAAGGGCCTCCTGGGTCTTCATCCCGTTTCCTGTGACACATATCACTGTGAGTTCATTGCTGTCTATGTAACCCTTCTCAATCAGTTTTCTCGTAACCGCCACTGTAACACCACCGGCAGTCTCGGCAAAGATACCCTCTGTTCTTGCAAGAGTCTTCATTCCCTCGATTATCTCATCGTCAGTAACCTCTTCGCCGAAGCCGCCCGAGTCCTTGACCACCCTGTAGGCATAGAAGCCGTCCGCAGGGTTTCCTATTGCAAGGGATTTTGCTACAGTATCCGGTTTCATAGGTCTTATTACGTCAGTGTCGTTCTTGATGGCAGTAACGATGGGGTTACACCCATCTGCCTGGGCTGCAAAGATCCTGGTATCGGCTGACTTGAGGATACCCACTTCCTTCAACTCCTTGAATGCCTTGTGCACCTTTGTAAGAAGGGACCCGCTTGCACAGGGTACGACCACGTTGTCAGGTGCCCTCCAGCCCAGTTGTTCGGCTATCTCAAAGCCTATGGTCTTGGAGCCCTCTGCATAGAAGGGCCTGATGTTTATATTCACAAAGGCCCACCGGTACTTGTTGGCTATCTCACTGCAGAGGCGGTTTACATCGTCATAGTTTCCGTCAACAGCGATCAGGTTCGGCTCAAAGACGAGGGAGGCCACGATCTTGCTTGCCTCAAGAGTGGCCGGTATGAAAATGAACCTCTCAAAGCCGGCCTTTGCACCATGGGCAGAGACGGAATGGGCCAGATTGCCCGTTGAGGCGCAGGCTACTGTATCAAAACCAAACTCCTTTGCCTTTGTCAGGGCAACGGCAACAACCCTGTCCTTAAACGAGAGGGTAGGGTGGGCAACGGTATCATCCTTTATGTAGAGCTCTTTTACCCCCAGCTCTCGTGCAAGGTTGTCAGCCTTCACCAGGGGTGTAAACCCGGAGTAGAGGCCTACCTGGGGCTCCCCGTCTATGGGCAGGAGTTCCCTGTACCGCCAGAGGTTCTCGTCCCTGTTCTCGATCTTCTTTCTGCTGACAGCCTTCCTGATCTTGGAATAATCATAAACGGCCTCGAGGGGGCCGAAACAGAACTCACAAACATATATTGGCTCTGTGCTGTATTCTCTTCCACATTCCCTGCATTTCAGTCCGCTAACAAAACCCATCTCAGCCTCCTTATCGAATCTGCGGTTAGTCCTGTAAGGAAAGTATTATACCCAAATTGAGCAATTCTACTACTTATGATATCTGAATATCAGACTATGGGGCTGGTGAAGGCGGGGATTAATCCCCATTTTAGCAATACCGCTTTATCCATACACCAACTGCCAGTCTATCACCCATCAGGTTGATAATCATCCTTTTTTGTAATTTAATCATCATTGCATTAAATGGGGTTATGAGACGCCTTCGCCAGCTATTACTGCAATGAATCG
>WFTX01000198.1 GCA_015485235.1 Nitrospirota bacterium
CCCTCAGCCGGTTTGCCTCAACAAAGACCACCCTCCCTGCCCCCCTGCTCATCGCATCAAGCCCGACGGCACCCGTTCCTGCATAGAGATCCAGAAAAAGACTGCCACTGATGGAGGGACCGATTATATTAAACAGGGACTCCCTCACCTTGGCAGCAGTCGGTCTGATATCCCCACCCTTGACGGTTATCCTTCTTCCCTTTGCCCTTCCTCCGGATATCCGCATCTCAGTCCTCTATGGGGGGATTGATCAGGACTTCACCGGGATTCCTCTTCCCCTCCACAACCACCTTTCTTCCCTCCACGCTCAGCCTGCCTTCAGCAAAGAGTTTTATGGCGTAGGGAAAGATACGGTGCTCCTGCCGGAGTATCCTCTCAGCAAGGCTTTCCTCTGTATCGTCGTGGTATGCAGGCACTACGGCCTGTATGATCACCGGCCCGGTATCCATCCCTTCATCAACAAAATGAACGGTACACCCCGAGACCTTGACCCCGTAGTCCGCTGCCTGGGCCTGTCCGTGCAGCCCGGGAAATGATGGAAGTATCGCCGGGTGTATGTTCATGATCCTCATGGGATAGGCATCAATCAGGGGTTTGCCCACAATCCTCATGAAACCTGCCAGTACGACCAGGTCCACTTCCCTCTTCCCCAGTTCCGCAGCCACGGCTTGATAATAGGCATCCCGGTTCTCCCAGTCCCCGGGTTTCATCACAACCGGTTCTATACCGTGTTTTTCTGCCCTCTGGATGGCATAGGCCTCTGGGTTGTCGGTTATCAGCACCCTGATTTCTCCATCAATATACCCCCGCTCAACAGCATCTATTATGGACTGGAAGTTGGAACCCCTCCCTGACGCAAGCACCCCGATCTTGATCATCAGAAACCTCCTCCTTCTTAGTTTTTAACTGTCTTGTTGCCTGAAAACCTGTTATAGAGCCACCCTATCAGAGTAGCGGAGACAAAACCGTCCAGAAAACCGTAAAGGAGCCCAAAAAGGCTCCCCAGGGGTGATATTGAATATCCCGGGTAGATGGACTCTGCCAGGGTCTTTAGAAACAGTTCGGCGTAACCCGTGTAATAACTGAGCCATGTTGTAATAAAAAGCATGCCACCCCAGACGAGACCAAGGGCAGCCCCAAGGGCAAAGGGATTAAGTCTCACTCTTCTCCCCTCCCTTCCCTATTGATAGATCGTAGAGTTCCTTCTTCCTCAGCCCATACTCCTCTGCAACCTTCCGGACTGCCTCCTTTCTCCGAATGCCCTGTCCAACCATCTCCTCCACTTCCATCAGTGCCCCCTCCATATCCGGGGACTCCCCGGTTTTGCCCTCAATCACTATCACATACTCACCGGCAATAACCCCTCCTTCAATCTCTTCGATAACATCAGAGAGGCTTCCCCGGTGTATGCTCTCATTGAACTTTGTGAGCTCATGGGAGACAGCCACTCTCCTGTCGCCCAGGACCTCAAGCATGTCATCAAGTGTGTCAAGAAGCCTGTGAGGAGACTCATAGAGTATCATGGTCCTCTGTTCACGGGAAAGTTCCTCAAGCCTCTTAATCCGTTGACTCCTCTTCGGCTGGAGGAACCCGACAAAAAGGAACTCCCTCGTCGGCAGGCCCGATACACTGAGGGCTGCAATCAGGGCAGAAGGACCGGGCACCGGAATAACGGGTATATCCTCCTCAATCGCCCTTTCGATAACAACCGCCCCGGGATCACTGATCCCGGGGGTCCCGGCATCAGTCACAAGGGCAACATCCCTGCCTTCCCTGAGCATCTCAAGCACCTCCTCTGCCTTCACCTTCTCCTTGGCCCCCCAGTAACTCACGAGGGGCCTGGAAATACCGAAATGGGTGAGGAGTTTTCTTGTATGCCTCGTGTCCTCAGCAGCTATGCAGTCCACCTCTTTCAGCACCCTGAGCGCCCTCAGGGTAATATCCTCAAGATTGCCTATGGGTGTGGAGACTATATATAGTATTCCTGGCATTGGTTAATGGTTATTGGTTACTGGTTACTGGTTACTGGTATATTAGTATATTAACCAAATTGAGCGATTTTTTGAGAGACAACACGTGAGAAGGCAGATGGACAACTGGCCTGAACGGTTTTGATCATCAGACAGGCCTCACCCGGACGGTGAGGCCTGATGATCGCCATTGTTCCTTCCCTGCCGGGCCTCATTTTATGCAACATTTAGTGTTACTGTCTCAAAACAACTACAACATACACGAAAAGAGCAGGTAGTGCTGGTGAGGGCATCAAACCCAGCGATACCTTCAGTGCCGTTCAACGATGTACCGGTCATGGCCCTTATACCTCACAGGGTTCAGACCTGTGTGATTAAAACCCATCGCATTGATTTGTGCCCGAAACAGTACTGCCTGCTATTCGATAATTCATACAGTCTGTAATTCTTAGTATGAGACTGTTACTAAGCGTCATGATGAACTTGTTTCATCATCCCGGCCTTGACATCAAACTTGAGCTATGGGTTACCGGCACCTGTAAATCTTCCCTTGAACCTCTGAAGCCACATCACATGACTCTGCTCCTCGTTGATGATCTCATCCAGTATCTCCTTCTCCCTTACAACCTTCCTGAGAGCGATATAATAGTGGAGGGTCTCCTTCTCAAACCCTATGGCATACTCAACCGCATCCTCTGCAGTCTTCACACCCTTCATCCTTGGAACAGCCCTGTCAGAGGCGAGAAAGAACTCGGATTCCACAAATGCCCTCATGTACTCTGATACCTCCTCCCAGCCCTCAGGAGTCTCATCACCGATAATCTCAAGGAGTTCTTCAAATCTCTGCTGATGAACCACCTCCTTTTCGGCGAGAGTCGTAAAAAGGTCGGCGAGATTCTTCTCGTCCTTGAATTTTTCAGCCATCTCCGAATAAAACTCATACCCCAGCTTCTCCGTCCTTATCGCCTGTTCCACCACTTCACGTACTGAAAAGTTCTCCATTTACCTTCCTCCTTGTTTCTGCGTGTTTTTTCTGTTTTCGTCAATATACTTCCGTATCTTTCCGTCAATCTCCATAATCTCCGAGGGGTCCTCACCCTTCAACTCCCAGGAGTATTTACCAGAGGCATTCCTCCTCAGGGTGATCCGCGTGGGTTTCTTCGGCTCTATGCTTATCAGGCCCTCATCCTTTTTCACCTTGAAAGGCTCATTTACAGCCCCGTTGTCAGCACTGCATCCACCTGACAGGAATACCAAAGCAAACATTGCAAACAGAAAACCCTTCATCAGTGACTCCTGTAC